>NZ_JBDSQY010000297.1:0-67409 GCF_039929585.1 Capsulimonas sp. | reverse complement strand
GAGATTTTAGATTAGGATTTTTCTAAATTGAAATTCCCTCTGACTCCCCTTCTCCCAGAGTTGGCAGAAGGGGCTGGGGGGATGAGGGCCAATCCTCAGTCGTCGAGTTCTTCATCCCCCAGGTCCGGCTTCGCGATGGTCACGCGTACGGAATCTTCCACGAACTTCGAAACCACTTCTTCAATTCCCAGTGCGTCGATCTGCTGCTGCAAGGTGTTGATTTGGCGGCTCAAGCCCGCCAGCACGCTCAGGTCGCTCTCCTGCTCGCGCTGATTGACCAGGGCTCGCAGCCGGTCGGTCAGGGACAGCCGCAGGGCGCGCCACTCCGAGGCCCGGGGATTGTCGCCCATAAACTCGTTCACTGCATCTTCGGTATTTCCCGCCATAGTTGCCGATCCTCTCGTCTCCAAAGCTAAAATTTCCACTCAAAAGTTTTACCCAAAATCCGGTACTTTTTCCACTAAAGATCCCGCGCACACTGCCCGATAATCATGTTAGAACAAGTATCGGGAAGGGAAACACCGGCCATAACACGCGGAATATATACAGCGGCCAGCGGAATGCTCGCCAACGAACAGGCCCAGGATGCGATCGCGCACAATTTAGCCAACGTGAACACCACGGGCTACAAGCAGGATATTCCCTGCTTTTCCGCTTTCCAGAGCATGCTCCTGCAAAAGACCAGCCAGGATCGCGGTCAAGTCGGTTCGCTGGGAAACGGCGGCTCCGTCTACAAGCTTGCGACTGACTATACCGGCGGCGCCCTCCAAAAGACCAACAGCCCGCTCGATGTCGCGCTGAGCGGCGACGCCTTTCTCGAAGTGCAGACTCCGCAAGGTATCCGCTTCACCCGCGACGGATCGATGACGCTGAACGCGCAGGGAGAGCTCGTGCTGATGAAGAGCGGAGCCCAGGTGCTGGACAGCAGCAACCGGCCGATCTCCATCCCGCAGAACGCCAAGAATATCACGATCGGTCTCGACGGCCAGATCACCGCAGACGGACGCAGCGTCGCGACGCTCGGCTTGGCGGGAATTTCCAGCCAGGATAACGCGATCAAAGTCGGCGACAACATGGTCACCGTTTCCCAGGTCCGTCCCGCCTCCAGCGGCTCGCAGGTTCACCAGGGTTTTCTGGAAACGGCCAACGTCAGCATCGTCGGCGACATGGTTTCTATGATCGCGGTGCTGCGCGCCTATGAGACCGATCAGAAGATGCTCCAGACCGAAGACGAAGCGACGGGCAAGGCCGTGAACGAAGTCGCCCGGGTCCAGTAAAGATTTTTCGTTATTTTGCCGATAATAAAACGGCAATCACTTTCTCGGCTGGACTGTCCGCATTCGTGCTGACGGAAGCCGATCGACCCGCCGCCCACGACTTGGGCGTCGATCAAAAACGCTAGGAGAAATACGCTACTATGATGCGCGCACTCTACACGTCGGCTACCGGCATGATGGCTCAACAGATGAATATGGACGTCATCGCCAATAACCTGGCGAACGTCAACACCACCGGCTTCAAGCGAAGCCGCGCGGACTTCGAAGATTTGCTTTACCAGGAAATGCGCCCCGCCGGTTCGGTCGTGGCTCAGGGCGCGACGTCGCCCACCGGCATTGAAGTCGGCCTCGGCGTCAAAGCCGGCGCCACGGTCACCATGTTCGATCAGGGCACTTTCCAGAATACCGGCCAGAAGCTGGACGTCGCGATTGAAGGCGACGGCTTCTACAAAGTCCTGCTTCCCGACGGTACGTCCGGCTACACCCGAGACGGCGCCTTCAAGCGCGACGCCCAGGGCAAGCTGGTCAACTCCGACGGCATGGCCATTCAACCGGAAATCACCATACCCGACGGCTCCACCGATATCGCCATCGGCAAGGACGGCACCGTGAACGTGACCGTCGGAAACGCATCGTCCTCCGTCGGCAAGCTCACCCTGACTCGTTTTGCGAACCCGGCCGGTCTGGAGCACATCGGCGGCAATAACTTCAAAGCCACCGACGCCTCAGGCTCTGCGGTCGACGGCACCCCAGGACAAGAGGGTTTCGGTTCGCTCTCGCAGGGTATCCTCGAAATGTCCAACGTCCAGATCGTGCAGGAGATGGTCAACATGATCACCGCCCAGCGCGCCTACGAAACCAACTCCAAATCCATCCAGACGGCGGACGAGATGCTCTCCACCGCCAACCAACTGAAGCACTAAGCGGGATTGATCGAATCTATTCGCCTGGCAATCTGAATTTTGCCGGCGAATGAATTCGCGGCTAGAAGTGCACGATGTACCCCTTCGGGTACTCCAGAAACTTTGCGATTGCGATTCTTTTCTGGAGTCCATGCTGGTGGACATCGTGTACTTCTAGACGCGATTTCAATCGCCGGGCAATGACGCACTGCCTGCTTCGCTTCTCCGCTGGAGGAATGAGATTTTGAAACGCTTTCTGATCGCCAGTCTTGGCCTGATCGCCGTGGGGTTATCCCACTCGTCCATTGCAGCCCCTTCCCCTCTGGGAAGCGCGGCGCATAAGATTGCCGCCGTTTCTTCGTCCGTCGCCCATGTCTCGATGCGCGCCAGCGCTTCGGTTTCGGCCGACGCGGACGGGCTTTTCTCTTTGGGGGAGATCGCGGACATTACTGGCGGCGACGCCGCCGCACGCGCCCGTCTTGCTTCGGTGACCGTCGGCCGCGCGCCGCTGGCCGCTTCTTCTCGCAAACTCACCTCCGGCGATGTCGCGCTCAAGATGCGCCAGGCGGGGCTGAACCCCAGCCGAGACGCCGTGATCGACGGCTCCCCCACAATTACCGTCACCCTGGCGTCCGCGCCTTCGCTTCCCACCACAGCCGCCGTTTCGACGCATGCAGCGACTAACTCCGCCATCCAGGCGCCGGCCGCCGCGCCCGTAATCGCCGTGAAGCGTGGGGATGCTGTCGCCATTATTTTGCAGGAAGATGGTCTGTCGATCGCTTCAAGCGGCGTCGCCCGCGATCCCGGCGCCATCGGCGATGCGATCCGCGTGCACCGCACCGGCAGCGCCACCGACCTCACCGCCGTCGTTCTCGACGCGCATACCGTTCAGATGGAGCTTTAAAATATGAACCGCCGCATTCTTGTTCTCACCGCCGCCCTGTCGCTCACGGCAATTCACGCCGCCCCCGCCGCTTCGCTTTTCCCGGGTAGCAGCACATACAGCGCCGCCGGAACGTCCTCCCCGTCGCTGTTCGCCGATCTCAAGGCGCACGACGTCGGCGACACGCTCACGATCATCATCACGGAAACGGCGTCGACGTCCTCCACGGCGAATACCAAGAACTCCAAGAACGAGAACTTGAACTACGGTCCCGGCTTCGGCCCGCTGCTGGAGAAGATCAAGACCTTCGGCCTGAGTGGCTCCATTGGCAGCACGGCCGCTGGCAGCACCGACCGCAACGACAATCTTCATGCCCGTATCGCGGTCACCGTCAAGCAGATCCTGCCCAACGGCAACATGCTCGTTGAAGGCAAGCGCAAGGTCGGCATGAACGCGGAGACGCAGGAGATCACCCTTACCGGCGTCATCCGCCCGCTCGACATCGCTCCCGACAACACCATCGCCTCGCCCCTGGTCGCCGATGCGCAGATCAAGTACGGCGGCAAAGGCCCTGTCGGAGACAAGCAGCACGACGGCCTCATTTCGAAGATCTTTAAGTTCTTATTTTAGACAATAGATGGAAACGCCGGGTGATTTTCATCGCCCGGCGTTTCTTTTTAGAACCCTCTAAAGAAACCCGGTATTTCTACCAATAATCAAATCAATGAAAAATACATTCGCACTCTTTACATTGCTCGCGCTCACTGCGGGCGGCTCCGCCGTTCATGCGCAGGCCCGGTTGAAAGATATCGGAGTGGTGCAGGGCGTCCGGTCGAACCAGTTGATCGGCTATGGCCTGGTCATTGGACTGGACGGCACGGGGGATGGTACGGGGTCGTCGTTCACGCCGCAGGCGGTGGCGTCCATGCTCGCGAAGTTCGGGGTGAACTCCTCCGCGGCGTCCATGAAATTGAAGAATGTCGCGGCGGTCATGGTGACGGCGTCGCTGCCGGCGTTCGTGAAGAACGGCAGTACGATTGATGTCACCGTCAGCAGCCTGGGCGACGCCAAGTCGCTGCAAGGCGGCACGCTGCTCCAAACGCCGCTCCAGGCGGCGGACGGTAAGGTTTACGCGGCGGCGCAAGGCTCCGTCTCGGTCGGCGGATTTGTGGGAGGCGGCGGCGCGGGCGGGTCGGTCACGAAGAACCATGTTACGGCCGGCCGCATTCCCGCCGGCGCTTTGGTCGAGCAGGAAGTGCCGATGACGTTTGCCGGCGCCGAAGCTCACTCCGTCTCGGTCATTCTGAATCAGCCCGATTTCACCACGGCGGTGCGCGCCGCGAAAGCGATCGCGCGGCATTTACCGCTCGGCGCCACGGGAGCTCGCGCCATGGACGCCGGGACGATCCAGGTGGATTTTGCCTTGGGAGCCGATACGGTCAACATGATCGCCGAATTAGAAGACACGCCGGTCGATACCGACGAAGTCGCGAAGATCGTCGTCAATGAGCGGACCGGGACCGTGGTCATGGGCGGTAACGCCACGATCACGCCCTGCGCCATCGCCCACGGCAATCTCACCATTTCCGTGACCAACGATCCCATCATCTCGCAGCCGGCGCCGCTGAGCGGCGGAAAGACCGTGGTGGAGCCGCGCAAGATCATCCAGACGAAAGAAGGCGATAACCGGCTGATGAAGGTCACCGGCGGCACGACGCTGGACAAAGTCGTCAAATCGCTGAACGCGCTAGGCGTCACGCCGCGCGATCTCATCTCGATCCTTCAGGCAATGAAGGAAGCCGGCGCGCTGCACGCCGAGATTGAGGTGCTTTAATGGAACTCACTCCCCTGAACGCGCCGTCCAGTCCGCCGTTGACGGATGCGCCGCATGCGAAACAGCCCGCCGACTTGAAGAAGGCTTGCCAACAGTTCGAAAGCTATTTTCTGGACCTGATGTTCAAAGAAATGCGCAAGTCCATCCCCAAGAGCACGCTGCTCAAGGACGAAGGCGATCAGCAGCAGACCTTTCAGGAACTGATCGATCAGAAGGTTTCCGAGACGATGTCCGATCGCGGAGACTTTGGGCTGGCGAAGATGATGTATACCCAGTTAACTCGCGAGGATATTGTGGACGCCGACGGCTTGCCGGTCCTGTCGCCGGGTGTAACAGCTAGCGACATTGCCGGAAAATCACCCGAGAAGCCTAATGCGGCGGCGCAGAAGAACCGACAATTAAAGTAATGAAAAGCCCGTGGGATTACCGGGCTTTCGAACTCACAAAGCCCTGAAAGGCGCAGAAAGAAACGAGCTTATGCCGGACACACAGAAAATTCTCAAAGTGCTTCGCGATGAACAGATGCTCCAATCGCGTCACTGCCGTCTGCTGGAAACACAGCAGCGCGCGCTTCTCGCCTGTGACCGCAAGCGGTTTTACGATACGCAAACCGAGCATGCGCAGCTTCTGGCGCAGCTGGAAGTTCAGCTGGAAGCGCGGCAAGCCGCGTTCCGGGGCGAGGACGACGAGCCGATCGTGCTGTCCGAGATCGTCGACGACCTGCCCGAGCGCAGTCGCCGACAGCTTTTGAATGTGCGCGACACGCTTCGCTTGACCCTGGATCGCATTCAGGAGCTCAGCCGCCAGAATGAGCGGCTGATCAACAACGAACTTGAGTATATTGCGTTTACGCTGGACCTCTTTGTGGAGGCGGGACGCAAAGCAGATATCCTGTACGGTGGGCGAAGCCTGAATGGCTGCCGACTGCTGCTGGACCGACTCGCCTAACAGAGGAAACAACACATGCCAGGAACATTCTTTGGTCTGGAGATCGGCTCACGCGGCCTCGCCGCGGCGCAGGTCGGCCAGAACGTCACCGGTCACAACATCGCCAACGCCGATACTCCGGGCTACTCCGTGCAGACGGCGAATATGCAGACAACGGATCCTTATTCTCCTCCGCCCGTGTCCGGCTCGGCTCATGTCGGCATGATCGGCACCGGCGTCACGGCGCAGAGCATCACACGCGCCGCCGATGAGTTTTTGAACGTGCAGATCCGCGACAACACGTCGCAGCAAACGATGCAGCAGTCTACTTACGATACGCTGCACCAAGTGGAAGGCGCGTTCGGGGAGCCGTCGGACACCGGCATCGACCACGCGATGAACCAATTTTTCCAGAGCTTTACGAACCTGGAAAGCAACCCCGAGGATACCGGCGTCCGCGCCACGATCCTGCAGAAGGCCAGCGCTATGTCGCAGGTCATTCAGCAGACACAGCAGTCGCTCACCGTCATCAGCGACCAGCTAGTCAGCAAAGCGACGGCTGGCCTCAGCGCACTGAACAGCTACGGCAGCCAGATCGCCGACTTGAACGTAACGATCCGCTCGACCACGGCGCAGCATCTGGACGCCAACGACCTGCTGGATCAGCGCGATATCCTGATCGATAAGGTCTCGAAACTTGCGAACATCAGCATCAGCAACCGAACTGACGGAACCGTGAACCTGACAATCGGTTCAAGCAGCCTGGTCAATGGCACGGACTTCTACCCCGTGACCATGACGGGAACGGACGGCTTGACAGCGCGCGGCGACCTGACCGGCGGCGATCTCGCCGGCATTGAGAAGTCGCAGGCGCTGGTGACCGGATACCAGGCCAATCTGGACCGCGTGGCGGGAACGATGATCAATGCGATCAACACGATCCACCGCGGTGGTTCCGGGCTCGACGGCAGCACGAATATCGCTTTCTTCACGGGAACGGATGCTTCGACGATCGCCGTCAATACTCAGCTGACCGCAAGTCCATTGCGGCTGGCCGCAGCCGCGAAGCCGGCCCCGCCGGCGACCAAGCCCGCGCCTGGAGACAGCCAGAACGCCACGCTACTCGCCGGCGTACAGAAGCAAGGGCTGATTGCGGGAGACACTGTCAGCGACTTCTTCCAGCAGCGGATCGCGGACCTGGGCGCCCGTACCGACGCAGCTAAGACATCGGCCGCCAGCTCCAACTCCAGCTTGAGCCAGCTGTCCCAGCAGAAGGCTTCGATCACGGGCGTCTCCACGGACGGCGAAATGATCAACATGATGAAGTATCAGCGTGGATACCAGGCCGCCGCCAAGGTGGTCAAGACGATGGACGATATGATCGGGACACTCATTAACGACCTCTTCTCCGGCCGTTAATTCAAGAGGAATATAAACCATGCGAGTTACCAATAGTTTAATCTCGGCCACGCTCGCCGCTAACGTCGAGACGAGTTTGAATAGCCTGAACGCGGTCTCCACGGAGATCTCCACCGGCAAAAAACTGAACAACCCCTCGGACGACCCGGCGGGCGCCGCTTACTCCATGTCGCTGCGCGCGTCCCTCGTGGACAACAGCCAGTACCAGGCGAACGCGAACCAGGCGAAGACGTTCCTGAACGCGAGCGACAGCACCCTCTCGGATGTCGCCGACGCCATCCGAACGGCTCGCCAGATCGCCAGCGCCGGCGCCAACTCCACGCAGACGCCGGACAGCCTCAACGCACTGTCCCTGCAGATCGACGGCATTATCTCGTCGGTCATTCAGTCCGCCAACGCGGATGTCCACGGGAAATATCTCTTCAGCGGGAGCCAGACCAAGACGGCGCCCTATATCGATGACGCCGCCGCGCACTCGACCGGACCTGCTTATCAGGGAAACACCGGCAGCGTGACCGCCACAGTCGGCAAGAGCAACAACCTGACGATCAGCACTCCGGGAAGCACGATCTTCGACGGACTGTTTTCCACACTGAAAGATCTGAAGGCGAACCTGGCGTCCGGCGACATCAACGCCATGTCGGGCGATCTGGGCAAGCTCGACACGAACCTGAGCACAGTCAGCTCCGTTCGGGCGAATATCGGCGCGCAGGTCAACACGATGACTAGCGTCACGCAGAACCTTTCTCGGGCGGAAAGCTCCTACAAGGACGCCATCGCCAATGTCGAGGAAGTGGATCTGGCGCAGGCTTACGTGCAGCTGCAAAGCGCGCAGAACGTGTATCAGGCCTCCCTGGTCGCGGTCGCCAAGGGATTCCAGCACACCCTCGCGGATTACCTGTAATCTCATTTTCTCTGAATTAAGTCTTACGCGCGGCCTAGTGGGCCGCGCGATCTCTACCAGCGCTCACCCAGGCGGGCTGAGCAGGAGCAAGTCATTTTATGCAGATCGAAACAGCGCGATTCGGCCAGATCAACATCGACGAAAACAGCATCATCACCTTCCCGGACGGACTTCCTGGATTTGAAGAGAAGCGGCGCTTTGCGTTCGTGTCTCACCCTTCGGCGAACCAGGACAAAAGCAGCCCGTTTCTGTGGCTGCAGTCGCTGGAGGACGAAAAGCTGGCGTTTCTGACCGCGGAGCCGCGCCATTTCTTCCCGGGCTATGCGCCTCGCATCGCAAACGCCGACTTGGACGCTCTGGAAATCGGCGCGGCGCCGCTCGGACCACGTCTTTATACGCTGCTGACGGTTCCGACCGGTGACCCGATTGGGATCACGGCGAACCTTCTGGCGCCGATCGCGATCAACCCGGTGGCGCATATCGCCCGCCAGGTGATTGTCGCCGGCGACGATTACGGCCTGCGCCACCGCTTGCTCCCGGCCGAGGAATCGACGGCTCCGCAGGCTCGCGAAGCCGTTGCGGCGGGATAAGATTAGAAAATTCTAAACAACTACGCGTAATAATGCGAGGAATCGGGAATGATTTCTATGGAATACGCGTTTCTATAAGTAATAAGAATAGAGACGCAACCCAAATCAGGGGCCAGGGAGGGCCGCTATGCTGGTATTAACACGACGACTCAATCAAAGCATCAAAATCGGCGATGACGTAGAGATCACGGTCATTGAGGTCCGAGGAGATCAAGTGCGCCTTGGGGTATCCGCGCCGCGCGACGTCGCAGTCCACCGTAAGGAAGTTTATCTCCAGATTCAGCAGGAAAACCGGGCGGCCGCGTCTGTTGAGGACGCATCCGGACTGGATGCGATCGGCGACGCCTTCGCGAACGCCGCGAAAAAACAATAGACGTCGCCATGGCGACGCCCACATAAGAATGAGAAAGCCCGGCTTCGGCCGGGCTTTTTTGCGTGTAAGCCCACCCCCGCGCCTTACGTAAACGGTTGACAAACAAAATCAAACCATCTATACTTAATGACGGAACAATTTCGTATGCATTTGCGCTGTCGCCCGACAGTCGTACAGATTGCGCGCGAAAAAATCCCTACCAATTTGACGATTTGATATCGCAGGAGACGAGGCTCATTATGGCGGCTGGACGTAAGAAAGTATCCGTGATTGGAGCGGGAAATGTGGGCGCCACGGTGGCGTTTCATGTGGCGCAGCAAGGGTACGCGGATGTGACTCTGCTGGATCTGCCGGACGATTTGACCCTGGAGCGCCCCCGTAAAACCGGTTCGATGGCGCAGGGTAAGGCGCTTGACCTCAATCAGGTCTCCCCGATCGTCGGCTACGACGGCCGTTTGTTTGGAACGTCGGACTATGCCGACACTGCCGGCAGCGACGTTGTGGTGATCACCTCCGGCCGGCCGCGCTCGCCGGGCATGTCCCGTGAGGATCTGCTTGCGGTGAACGCCGATATCGTCGCCAGCGTCGCCGCGCAGGCCGTCGCGCAGTCGCCCGACGCCGTTTACATTGTGGTTTCCAACCCTCTCGACGCCATGTGCCATGTCGCCCTGAAGGCGACCGGACTCCCGTCGGAGCGTGTCATCGGACAGGCCGGCGTTCTGGACAGCACGCGCTACCGTAACTACATCGCGGCGGCGCTCAAGATTTCCGTGGAAGATATCCAGGCCTATGTCCTGGGCGGACACGGCGACCAGATGGTCCCCGTGCGCAGCCTGACCACCGTCGGCGGCATCCCGATCCAGCAGTGGGTGGAGGCCGGCAAGATCAGTGAGGCTGAACTTCAGAAAATTGAGGACGACACCCGCCAAGGCGGCGGCATCCTGACCAACTTGATTGGCACCAGCGCATGGTACGCTCCGGGCGTCGCCACCGCCGAAATGGTCGAGGCCGTCCTGCTGGACCGCAAGCGCATTCTTGCCGTCACGGTTCTGCTCAGCGGCGAGTACGGCGTCTCCGATCTGTACTTCGGCGCTCCGACGAAGCTGGGCGCCGCCGGCGCCGAGGAGATCTTCGACCTGAGCAAACTGGTCACTCTGACGGATGTTGAACTTGCCGGCATCAAGGAATCGGCGAGCAAGGTGCAGGGCACCGTCGATTCGCTGAAGACTTTGGGCAAGCTGTAAGAATAACCGCTCCCGAGACATCCCTGGCGTCTCGGGAGCACTGTCTGCGCACGGGGATGTGGCTTCAAGGTGGGAAGGAAACTGTAAATGGCTGTGACACTCAAGGACATTGCCGAGCGGACGGGTGTGTCGCCGAGCGTCGTCTCGACAGTCCTCAGCGGCCGTGACAACGGCACGTTTGTCAGCGACAACACGCGCCGCAAGGTCCTGCAAGTCGCGGAGATGCTGAACTACACGCCGGTCCGGTCCGGACGGCCGCGCGGCAGCCAGCGCTTGCGCCGGCAGCGCACCGAGCAGTTTATCGGCATCTGGGACCCGGAGTACAGTTCGGCGTCCGCCAACGCCATCCAGTTCCTTCAGGCCGCTCTGCGCAAGCACGCCGCAGCCTCCGGCGCCGAATCCGAGGATGATTTCGGTTTGCGCCTGCTGACCTCCGACGACCTTCCCAAGCTCGACGCCATCGGCATCATGGGCTTGATCCTTCTTTCCTCCACCCTGCTGCCGCGCGAAGCCGCCAGCGCCACCATTCCCTGCGTCATGATCGGCGAGGTGGACAATCCGCCGCGCGAGCTCTTCATGGCGCACACGAACGAGTTCGCCTCCGGACGCGAAGTGGGCGACTATCTATGGAGCCTGGGGCATCGACGCATCGCGATGATCGCGCCGGCGAGCTCCGTGCGCGTCAGCCGCCAGCGCCTCCAGGGGATGCAGGCGGTGTGGATCAAGCGCCAGGGCAATCCCGCCGATCTCCTTACCGTTCCCTTCGACATCACTCCGGAAGCAACCCTGCGCATTCAGGTTCGTAAAGCGATCTTCACTCTCGCCGGCCCGGATGTTCCCATCGGACGGAAGCCGACCGCCATTGTCTGCTACGATGAGAAGGTCGCCGCTGTCGCCGCGCAGACCCTCGCCGAGATGGGTGTTCGCATCCCGGTTGACATGTCCCTCGTGTCCTTCCAGGACACGCCGGACATCAGTGAGTTCTTCACGCCCCCGCTCACGGCGTTCCGCTCTCCGATCGCCGATCTTGCCGTCGTCGCGATGGAGCAGCTGTATCTGATGCACGATCAGGAAACCACGGTCGTCGGCGACAACGCCGAAGCCGCCCTGGCCGGCCAGTTGATTATCCGAAACTCATGCGCCGCCCCGGCGGGCGCGCAGGGATAGTCCATTTTAACGTAAGAAGAGGCCGGCGGTTGAAACCGCGCCTATAAGAGCGCAAAAGTCCACCTTCGTGGACTACATTATCCTTGACGATACCGTCTATTGTTTGCCTTGTGCAAGACGGCGCCGTTTCCGATGATGTAACCCACGCAGGTGGGTTTCCGCGCACTTGGAGGCGCGGTTTCAACCGCCGGCCGATTTTACGAACGTATTATTATCACGGTATCCCAGCTATGCCTTACCAACGCAGTCCCAATCTTCTCAACCCCCAGCGCAGCGTCCTCGTCGTCGTGGACATGCAGGATGCTCTTCTGAACGCCATCCATGGCCGCGATAGTCTTATGGCGTCTGTCATGCTGATGACGCGCGCGGCTGCGCTGCTGGAAATTCCGGTCCTTGTGACCACGCAAAACGCGGCGCGCCTTGGCGCGCTGTCCAAGGAAGTCGCCCAGATCGTTCCGGATGTCACAGCCATCGACAAGATGACTTTCTCCTGCGCCGCGAGTGAAGATTTTCGCAAGGCGCTGCTTGCGACGGGGCGCGATCAAGTGGTGCTCTGCGGCGTGGAGACGCATATCTGCGTCGCCCAAACGGCCATCGATCTGCGCCATGCGGGCTTCCAGGCCCATGTCGCCGCCGACGGCGTTTCGGCGCGCACGCTGGAAAAGCACAAGCTTGGGATGGAGCGTATCCGAGACAATGATGTCTTCCCGGCGGCCTCCGAATCCGTCGTTTACGAGTGGCTAGGCGAGGCCGGGACGCCGGCGTTCCGGACAGTGCTGGGCTGGGTCAAAGGCTGAGACGCGCCCAGTTCTGGGTGCGTCCGCAGCGCTTCGCAGTCGCGACGGCAGCGCTGAATGAGCGCTTCGTATTTGGGCAGATGACGTACGAAAATTACGGCGTTAGTGTGCTTGTCGGTGTCCAGATTGGCGTCGTCGGCGTAGACGAGCACCCAATTGGGATCGGTCATGAACATCCAGGTTTGACCGTCGCTCGCCGGCAGCATGATCATGTCCGGATTGTAGTCCCCCAGAATCTTATTCCAGTCGTGCGGCTGATTGCACATCTTTGTGTAGTCCGTCAGGACCTTCCCGAAGAAAACGTCCGTCTGAGTGCTGATGAAGACGGGATACTCGGGCGCGCTCCACAGGATGTACGATCCCCAATTGTAGGCGTTATAAAGCTTGGCGGCGGCGGGGAACCGCTCGCGGTGCAGAAAATCGCAGGCGCCACTTGGGAAGCCATCCATGGCGAACGCCACGCGTGAGATCTTCGCCAGCCCTGCGTCGTCTCCCGGCGGCGCCTTCACGACCGCTTCTTTCGCGCTCATCGCCGATTGAAGGCAGACCGCCAGTGCGACGATCGCGATAATCGCCACCGACGGCGATGCGCCGAACAGCGACGGCGATTTTCCCTGCTTCTCAGTCTCCTCGATCTTGAGCGCCCCCGCCAGCGCGGACTGAATATGGCGCGCGGCAATGAGAACGCCCGCCATCCCGAAGATCGGGACATTGCGGCTCGCGGTGAGTCCCGAATGCATGAGAATGATCAGAACGATCACTTCGGACAGATCGCGCCGCTCGCGCGACATTCCCAATCCCAGCACGAACAGCACCATCAATATCTCAAAGACGATCCCGAAGGGGCTGTGGAAGTCCAGCGACTTCCATTCGCTCACGAAGTTCGGCATGATCTTATCGCCGACGGTCTGTGTGAAGATCGCGAACAGCTTCCACCCGTAGGGGTTGATCAGCATTGCGGCGGCGCTCACGGGGATGACGGCGGCGGAGCGTTTGGCGAACGCCAGCATCTGCGCTCGGCGTTCAGCCGGCGCGCTCCTCAGCAGCAGCGCGTCGACGGCGTCTAAAATGGCGAACGTCGCCGCGATCGCCACGCCCACCACGACGGCGCCGTGGAAGTTCGCCCAAAAAGCGCACAGGGGCGGCAGGAGCCAGAGCCGCTTGAGCTTGGCTGGATCCCGGCGGGCGTCCAGTACGATCCAGAGCAATAATACAAGGCAGAGATACGAGATCAAATGTGGCCGTGGGGAGATCAACGGACTGCACATTTTGGCGGCCCACAGAGTCAGGGCGAACGCGGTCAGCGTCGCCCGGCCCGTTTCGAGCCAGACCTTGTAGAACAGTGCGATGAACGTCAGCGAGACCAGCCCCCACATCAGCAGCCACACGCCCGGATAACCTCCCGCCGCGTAAGTCTTCCAAAGCAGCACGCACATCGCCCACTCATGGACGATCCAGGGGTGGCCCTGGCGCGTCCATGAGTACAGGTCGCCGTGCGGAACAGCATGGTGTTCGAGGATCCAGGAGCCGGTGCGCGCCTGCCAGAAGAAATCGACGATCGGGCTCGGCTGCGCGCACAAGCCGAACGCAAACGCGATGAGCGCGGCGGCGAGAATCCAGAAGCCGGTGAGGGATGAGGGGCGCGAGACCTGAGGGGCGTCGGCTGTACTGGCTGGCGGGGCGTCACTGAGTTGCATGTAAGAATTATAACATACTTCTCAGGAGAGGTCAGGGGCGACGCCATGAAATACGAGATGATTGAGGTTCCCACAGCTGGAAGCAGTGGGCTAATCAGGGGGAAACCAGCTGAAGCAGGTTGCGGAGATAAGAGAGGCGTTCGCCTTAGCCCTTCAGTCTGCTTCAACTGACTTCCCTTTGACTAGCCCACTGCTTCCAGCTGTGGGAGCGAGGAATCCTGTACGATCACGATACGACATGGTAAAATCACTATATTGGACTCCCGCCGGAACTTTCCGCGCCGCCGTCGCGCTCTTTCTCATATTAGAGACCGCCGGAATAGAGGAGCCTGGATCTTGGCGCTAAATGTGGGGGCAGCAATCGGATTGACCCGTTTTCGGATCGGGGCGAAGGATCAGACGGCGGACCGTTTGAGGGCGTTCGAGGTCATGGTCGCACGCGACTGGGACCGTTTTTGGCGCTACGCCTATCGCATGTGCGGAAACGCCGACGACGCGGAAGATCTGCTCGCCGAAAGTCTGGGCGAGGCGTTTCAGGCGTTCGGCCAGTATCGGGGGCAGGGGTTCGACAAGTGGATCTTTCGGATCTTGACCACGAACCGGATCGATATGACACGCCGGGCGAAGCTGCGCCAAGCGAAAAGCCTGGATACGGGCTGGACGGATGAGAACGGCGACGGGCAGACCTGCGATGTCGTCGACCATCTCGGAAATCCCGAGATCTCGCTGATGGACTCGACGCTGTCCGAGCGGATGCAGACGGCGCTGGACGGCCTGCCGGAAGATTACCGGGCCGCCGTGCTGCTCTGCGATGTGGAGCAGATGCCCTACAGTGAGATCGCCGAGATGCTCGGCCTGCCGATCGGCACCGTGCGCTCGCGGATCCATCGCGGCCGGACCGCGATGCGCAAGACTTTGGAATCGCTTGGCTGGAGCTAGTCTTCAGGCTCGGACATTGCCGGGCGCATCGGAAAGAACGGAACGCCATGTCACACTGCCATGACACAAGAGAAAATTTAAGCCGGTTACTGGACAACGATCTGAGCGGCGCGGAAGCCACCGAGACCGCCGTTCATCTGGATGAGTGCATGGCTTGCCGGCACGAATATGACCGCCTGCGCGCCGTGCGCGCCGCGATGCAAAGTCTGGCGACCCCGGAGGACGGCGGAGCGCGGAACCGTGTCTTTGGACGGCTGGAGAGCCAGGCGCATCCATCGTCCACGCCCCATACCTCGGTTCGGGCTCCGCGCCGGCCATGGCCTTCGTTCCATCTGCGTCCAGCATACGCCGCCGGACTGGGCGCCGCCGCGTCGGCGTGCATCGCCTTTCTAGTCTTTAACCCCGGCGTTCCGCCCGCTACGGCGACTCCGCTTCCCAGCACGGTAGAGATGTCGCAGTTCTACGCCCTGCACGACGCCCATCTGGCCGGCCTGTCGTCCGCCGAACCGGTCGGCCATCGTGATCTTGCGGCGGAAGGCCGCGCCACTTTGATCGCCTCCGCCGACGAATCCGTGGGCGGCAGCCTGTGACGCGCCTCACTCGAATGGCGTTCGCTCCCGCGCTTGCCCTCCTGACGCTTGGTGGTCTGAGCCTCGTGTCGTGCGGCCATCGTCCGGCGGTGGTTGCGCCATCCGGCGATCCCGCGCCATCGGACCCGGCCGCGAACGCGCTCTGGACCGGAAGCCTCAAAGCCGCTTCCGATACGCCTGTACAAGCGCACGTCGTGATCGTTGCGCGGGACGCCGAAGCCGGCAGAGATCGGCGGTCGGTGCTGGAAATGATCGAGGGGAGCGAGGGACGCTTTCGTTTGACGTATTCGGAGCCGGCCGAGGCGCGGGGGCGCGTGGTGGTATGCGACGGCAAGACGACCTGGCAATATGAGCCGCGCAGCCGCACGGTGCTGCGGCGTCCTACTCCCGAAAGCGTGTCGGCGGAAACCGGAAGCGTCGATCCCGACCCACTCTGGCGACGCGATATCGAGCCGCAGGACGCCGACGTTTCGGGCCGCCCGGCGCATGTCCTTCGCGTTCGCTCCACCGACGGGTCCATCGTAGAGCGTCTCTGGATCGACTCTGCGACCGGCCGCAGCCTGCGCACCGAAAGCTACGACCGGAACGGATCGCTCGTTCGGCGCGTGGAGCTTTCGCAGGTTACGGTCAAGCCGGTGGTGACTGCCGCCACATTCCAGCCGATCATTCCGCCCGGCGCCCGTGTGCTGACCGCCGCTGTTCGTCCATCGCCGGACGTGGCCCGAGAAGCGCGTTTACTCGATCTGCCGCCCCAGACGGCCGGGTTTCGCGTACAATCGGTTGTCCGCTCTCCGAAGTCCCCGTCGGCGGCAATCCATGTGCTTTACAGCAATGGGCCGCGCGCGCTGTCGGTATTTGTCACGGAAAACGCCTCCGATGGGTCCAGCAAGCTGATCCCCACCGCCGGCGCCAACTGGAGCTCCACGTCGCTGACGCCATCCGTTCAGGCGTTCACGCAAGAGCGCCCTGATGGCCAAAGCGCCGTTGCCTGGGTCGGCGACGGCCGCCGTTATGTCGCCGTCGGCCGCATGCCGCTGACGGACCTGATGAGCATCGCCAGGCCCATGGCGTCGGAGTAACGCCGCTTCCAATCACAAAACAGCCGCCCCGGATAATCCGGAGCGGCTGTTTCTATGAGAGAATATTCAGGCCAAATGACCGAATTAGCGGGTGCGATGCGCGCGGCGCTCGCGATTCTGCTGGGAGTGGATCGCGTTATCCCGGCGCAGGCGCGCAAGGCTGCTGTTTCGGCGGGCGCGGTTCTGCTGGGAGTGCAGCGCGTCATCCTGGCGGCGGCGGGCTTCATACCAGCGGCGATTCGACCGCGTGTGGTTCAATCGGGCCGCGTCAAAGTTGCGGCGGCGGACGGCTTCGCTATTCCGGCTCGCGCGGTTCTGCTGGGAGTGCGCCAGATTATCCCGTCGGCGTCGCTCGACTGCGCTCCATCGCTGCTGACGATCGGCTCGCAGCCGCTGGGCGTTGGTGCGCGCATTGTCGGAGGCGCGATCGGCCTTCGCTCCCACCATCGGAAGCGTCAGCAGGCAGGCGCCCGCCATGAGACCCATCAATAATTTTCGTACATTCATTCCTTGACTCCTTCGGCTCATCCTGAGTGATTGAGATAGGAACTTATGCCCAGAAACGCCTTTTTGTCAAACACACTGTCATAGTGACGTGTCCTCCGGTCACGCTCTTGCCCTTTCGAGCGTTTTGGGACATCATGGATCATGGGAGTGTGAATTGATGGACGAAGAGGAACACGAAGAAACGCTGGCGGGCGGCAATTCCAATGTGTCGGTGACACGTATTGGCGATACAGTGCGCCGGGCGATGACTGCACACAGCCCCTCCGTCCATCGCCTGCTGCGTCATCTGGAATCCAAAGGCTGGAGCGGCTGTCCGCGGCTGATTGGCGTCGACGAGCGCGGGCGGGAAATTTTGACTTATCTTCCCGGAGAGTGCGGGTTTATGCCATATCTCTGGCATGGTGATGACGCGCTGACGGCAGCCGCACATCTGCTGCGCGGTTACCACGAAGCTGTCGCGGATTTCGTCGCCTGTCCAAGCGATTCGTGGGCATACGCTTATCCCGACCTGAGCCGACATGAAATCATCTGTCATAACGATTTTGCGCCTTATAACTGGATTTGTCAGGATGAAAAACCCTCAGCGGTAATCGATTTCGATGACGCCGGGCCAGGGCCGCGCCTGCGGGATGTGGCGTACGCCGCTTACTGGATGGCGCCGCTTTCATTTGGGGGCGGCTCGATGAAGGCGCTCTCAGATGCTGATATCGCCAATAACAGCCGCCGCTTGAAGCTGTTTTGCGCTTGTTACGGCGTCGCGGCTACGCCGGAACTGCTGGATATGGCGCATGAGGTCCTGATTTGGCTGTGCAATTGGATGCTGGCGGGGGTAAAGGCGGGCGATCCAGTGCGTCAGAAGATGGAGCGTGAGGGATATTGGGCGTACTGGGATCGCGAGGCGCGGACGCTTTTGGAACACCGATCGGCGCTGGAGCGGAATCTCTAGGAGGGCGCCATCGCTTTCGCGGGCGTCGTCTGGTTCCCACAAGTGGAAGCTTGTGGGCTATGCTGAGGCAAAACCAGCTAAAGCAGGTTGAGGATTTAGGAAAGCGTATCCGAAACCCAAGAGTCTGCTTTAGCTGACTTCGCCCCAGAATAGCCCACAAGCTTCCACTTGTGGTGCAGGAAAGTATAATCAGCCACACCCGATTGTCATTACCCCCAAATCGCCTGCGGCGCCTCGCCTCGGCGAACTTCCACAGCGTGCAGGGCGCGCGCCACGAACGGGGGGCGACTGGCGGGAAGCGTCGGTGTGTGATTGACGGGCATCGGGTCTTCGCGCCGATAGTCCGCCCCGGCGCGGCGAACGCCGATCGGGCGCACGATCAGCTTGTCGGGCGTGACTTCGATATTGAGATAGTGGTAAAGCGGACCGTCGTGACCATCCGCAGCCACGGGACCGGCTCCGGCGCTGGCGCATTCCGTGACACCCGCCCGCCGCAGGGCGTGATAAGCGTCGGAAAAGCGTTCGTAACGGTCCGGGCTGAGGATGCTGGGGCGCAGCGTAATCTGTCCGCCGCCGCCAGTGACGAAAACGCCGGTTTCCGCCAGCGCCTCCGACTGAAACCATTCAAACGCATGGGAATGTCCGGCGAGCATCAAATGGACGCGGCCGGCGAGAATGGCCGTGAGGTTGTCACGCACGTCGAGAACGTCCGACCGCTCGCAGTGGTTGCCGATGGTCGTGTAAAGCGGGTGGTGGAGAAACACGATCCGCCAGGCATTCGGACGCAGACGAACGGATTCTTCCAGCGATTGCTCCAGCCACGCCAATTGCTCGGTGTCGTGATCGCTTGGCTGGAAGTGGGAGCGGCGGCGGGCGATCGCGAGCTCACGCTGCAGGTCGAGGGCGCCCTCGCTCAGCTCTTTGAGTCGCGCGGAGGCGTCGCCGGCGCTGGGTGAGACGGCGACGGCCCAGGTGTGCAGCGCGCTCTCCATCGCCTGCCGCGCTTCCAAAATGACGGCGCGTGGGGGGCCTTCGGGCAGCACCGCGAGAAATTCCTCCAGGGTGGACAGTGAGGCGCAGACTTCATCACTGACCGTCTCCTGCCGCGCCATCGCCCGGACGACGTCGTTCCCGCGAGCATCGCTCAGCTCCGCCGTCGCCTTATCCCAATGCGTTTCGGCGGTCCCGACGGCCTGCGCCGCCCGCCGCCCTTCCAGCGCGGACATCTCGGCGCCTTCCAGCAGCTTTCGCAGACGCTCCACCGCCTCGCCCACATCCATGGACAGCGCCTGGATTCTTTGCAGCTCGGCGGGATCTCCCGCAATGGCGTGGCGCCGCGCGTCACGCTGCTTCTCCAGATCCTGCCGCGCCTCCTTGATATCGGCGTCCAGTGCGCGCGCCTTCGCTTCCAATTCCGTCACACGCTGGGCGGCGTCCTCCCGGACTTGTTCCGAGTCGGCTTGCGGCGAGGGAGCGTCCAGCGTATTCGAGTCGAGCGCGAAGAAATCGACATTGCCGAGCTGGAACTTGTAGTAACGGTTGGGCAGGCGCGTGCGCGCGCTGAGTACATAGGGCAGGGGAGCGATCGACGTATCGGCCTTGGGATCGACAAAGGCGTCCATATAGGTCTTGCCCATCTCTGATCCGCCTTCGGGCACGGCGAACGGCATCACTTCATGCCAGAGCGCGCGCAGGCCCGCGCCGACCAGGGGAACGCCGGAGAGCCACTTTGCCCAGGCGCCCAGATCGTAGTAGTCGTGGTTCCCCGGCACGGGCAGAAATGGCAGCCGAAAGGTGAAGTCGCCGACGGTGCTGCTTTCGGTCAGGAATGGGCTGTAGGGACGCCGGAAGTTGCGGTCGTAAAGGCGATGCTCGCCGGTCATATACACGACATCGCCCATGTGCAGCACCATCACCGCGCCCGAATCGCCGGCGAGACGCGTGTCGCGCACCATCTCACGCGCCACGGCGTCCTGCGGCGAGACGCCCGGCCCCGCGCTTTCCGAATCGCCGCTGTCGCCCAGGGCGAGGAAGGAGAACCGTTCGGGATCGCGCGGCTGGGGCAGCGACAGCGCATGGCTCCAGCCTTTTCCGGCGCCGGCGGTCCAGCGCGTGATGATATCGTGGTCCGCCGGGGACCGCAGCCAGTTATCGACGGCGAGTAAGCTCATCTGTGATTCCTATACTTGTGAATGCTTGGTGGAAAGAGTGTTCCCGGCCCGAGGGCGGCGTAAACGGCTTCGCCCCAAAATCCAGATGCAATGGAGGAAAGACAGCGTGATGATCTCCGCCGCGAAGATCGTGGGAACGATAAAGCGGCGCTCATTGCCGAAGAAAAAGCAGGTCACGAAGGTCAGGATGAGGATCGACCAGAGCAGCAATATCTCGCGCGACGCCCACGAACGGCGCGTCAGCCGAGCGGCGGGCGGCGCGATCAGCGCGATGAGAAACACCGGCGTCAGAGTCCATCGGGACAGCAAATCGAAGGTCTGAAAGCCCCAGGCGGTGTAGTACGTTGGAAAGATAGGGCCGATCAGCAGCTTGCGCAGCTCCCAAAAATCCTCGCGCCACGTCGCAAAATCCCGCAGTCGCTGCATCCCCAGATGATAGAAATATCCCTGTTCGTGCAGGCCCACTGATGTCGTGACGTGCTCCCGCCATGTTTCCCCGAAGAATTGGGGATGGCTGAACGAATAGTTATAGTGATATCCGTGATAGATCGAATTCGAATCCAGGCGGCCGATTTTGCACTGCGCCATAAAGAAGTTCATGCCGCCGTTCGCGCCCAATCCCCATAGCGCTCCGTTGGAGATGCGCGCATTCTCCAAGACGATCAGAAAGACCACTCCCGCGAAACCCAGACCGAACGTCAGCAGGGGCGCGAGGCGCCGCCAGGTTCCCCGATTCTCGCCGTCACCCGAGGGGCGGCGCAGCGTTGCCCACAGGAAGAGCATGAATGCGCCGGCGTACAGAAAATCCGCAGGCCGGACGCCCGCCGCCGCTCCCAGCAGCACGCCGGCGCAGAACGTCCCGAGCCTGCGCGGCGTCTTTTGTAAAATCAACCAGACCGAGGCGATCACCAGCGGGATCGCCAGGTTTTCCGAAAGCAGAAATGCGTTGAAATAGATGGGAGTGTAGGTCAGGCCGTAGATGACGGCGGCCAGCAGCGCCGGACGATGGTCGCCCAGGACACGGCGCGCGATGCAATACACCCAGTAGACGGAAAAGCTGCTGAGCGTGATTTGCAGCAAAATCACTGCGGTCAGCCAGAGATCCACGGGAAGCTTTGCTTGGGTGAAGGGAACGAAGAGGTCGGCCAGCAGAACGTGGAAGAAGGGCGGCCAAACGGCCCATTGCCTGTAGGAATTATGGTCGCCGTCGAACCGTTCGCAGGCGCGCACCCAGTAACCGCCCATGTCGCTCACCAGATAGTGGGAGTAGTCGGTGAGCAGGAAGACATAGCAAAAACGGATCAGAAACGAGCCGCCGATCAGGGCGATCGCAATCCAGCGCGCGCGGCGCGCTTCTACATTTTCGGACATTCGGAGACCTTTTTACCGCCGCCAGTGCGCCATGACAAGCAGCGTCATTATACCTGTCCGTTTTTCGATCAAGGAAACGGTCTGTGCGGGGTATTATCCCAAAAATGCAGCGGGAGCAAGAGAAATGACAAGCATTGCGGTTTTGGGATTGGGAATCATCGGCGGCGCCTGGGCGAAAAATCTGGCGGAGGACGGCCACGACGTCCGTCCCTGGAACCGGACGCCGAAGAATTTCTCTGGTGAGAGTTCGAGCATTGTGGAAGCCGTCACGGACGCCGATTTCGTCATCATCGTCGTCGCCGACCCGCCGGCGGTGCAGTCCGTTCTGGAGCAAGCGCTCCCCAGCCTCAAGTCCGGCGCCGTTGTTCTCCAATCCAGCACCATTTCCGCTGAGTGGACCAAGAAGTTCGCGGATCAGGTCCAGGCGGTGGGCGGCCTTTACATCGACGGCCCTTTCACGGGCAGCAAGATCGCGGCCGAGCAGCGCAAGACCGTGTATTACCTCGGCGGCGATCTCGCCGTGATCGACCAGATTCGCCCAATCATCGAGCGCCTCTCACAAACGATTCTGCACATTGGCCCCATCGGCGCTGCGTCTTCGCTGAAATTAGCGATGAACCTGAACCTCGCCTCCATGGCTCAGGCTTTGAGCGAAAGCCTCACCCTCGCCCGTCGCGAAGGTATTTCCGACGAAATCTTCTTCGAAGCCCTCAGCCAAAACGTCGGCCGCTCCGGCCTTTCCGACCTCAAGCAGCCCAAGCTGATCGCCCACGACTACGCCCCCCAGTTCTCCCTCAAGCACATGGCGAAAGATCTGCGCCTCGCCCTGGAAACCTCCGGCGAGCACCCGCTGCCGCAGACCCGCAGCCTCAATGCCCTTTACGAGCGCGCCCTGGGCGAGGGGTGGGGTGACGACGACTTTATTAGCCTCGTGCGCTTGCTGGAAGAATAAACCATGTGGACGTTGACAAATGATCCTCAGAGTGATATCATAATGTTATCACTCTGAAAGGTTGTTTTCATGGCCCAGGTATTGATCCGTGATATTGACGAAACTACAGTTTCGCAATTGAAAGAACGTGCTCGCTCGAATCATCGGTCATTTGAAGCAGAATTGCGTTTGATCTTAGAGCAGGCGGCTCAGCGCAGTATGCATTCGTCCGCAGCCGAACTTGAGAAGATCCGAGCGATGTTTGCTGGGCGAACATTTAGCGACAGCGTGGAGTTGCTGCGAGAGGATCGCGAGCGGTGACTTCCGTGAGCCATATATCTCCAGTAGTGGTTGACGCCAGTGTTGCGGTCAAGTGGTTTCTGCCAGAAATACATAGCAGCCATGCGGCTCATCTCCTTGATGGAAGGCCGTTACTGGTTCCTGATTTGATCTACGCCGAAATTGGAAATATTTTCTGGAAACGCGTGCGTAATGGAGATATCACGGAAGCCCAGTCGCAGATGCTGCTGACGACGTTTCTCGCGATGCCCTTGTCCGTCTTCCCGATTGCCGAACTGACGCCGGCGGCTGTGGCTATCGCAAACCAAACTGGACGATCCGTATACGACAGCATTTATCTTGCATTGGCGATACGGGAGTCGGCTCCCATGGTAACTGCGGATTTACGTTTGTGCAATGGCCTCCTTAATGGGCCATTGCATCCACATATCCAATGGATCGAAGACGTGAAAAAAGCCCCCTGAGCGAAAGCTCCGAGGGCATTGTTTGTGTTATATGCTGAGCACGCTTAGTAAACCATCATGCGTTCGCCGGTGCTGTTGTTTTTGTAGAACCGGTGCCCCTGATACCAATAGTAGGTTCGGTCGCTGCCGTAGTTGCTGGAACCCGAGCGGTGGTAGCGGGCGCGGTCTTTGGATTCCTGGGATTCTTTCTTGCGGGCGTCCTCATACTTCTTCGCAGAGTATGCGGCGGCCCCGGCGCCAAGAACTGTGGTGAGCGCATCGCCGTTATGCAGGCCGTAAAGGCCGATTGCTCCGGCGCCGATTGCGCCGTTGCGCCAGTTGTTCTTATCTTTTTGGGTGTCGCCAGCGAGGGCGGCTGTCGGGGCCAAAGCGGTTATCGCCATTGTCACCGCGAGGGCGGGCATCGTCAATTTCTTTAAGATCTGCATGGTCTTGCTCCTTCCAATAACGTCTGCTCTGTCGGTTCAGACGAACGTGCTGGAAATCTTGTTCCCCTGATCGTCCCCATTTTTGAAATGCGCGTCGCCACTGATAGCTGGTTCCTACCCCAGATCGCCCGAATTTCTAACATCGCGGGAACTTCGTCGCCGAAACGGCGTCGGAATGAGCGGCGGCGGCAATATAATAAAAGGGAACTCACGCCTCAGTACTCGCGCTATTGTTTTCGACCCCAAAGGACTTCGAAAAGACCATGCCGCTCCCTTTTTTACGCCGTTCACTCCAGGCCGCCGTGCTGACACTGCTTCTCGCCGTCTGCTGCCGAACACCTCCCGCGTCCGCCGCCGCTCCGCCGCCGAAGCCGGCGCCAGCTTCCGGCGGACAAGCGGGGTTGCCGCCGAAACTGCGTGTCGCCACGCGGATCGTCTCGCCGTTCGTGATGAAGAACAACGGGCAGCTGACCGGGTTCAGCACGGAGCTTTGGGCCAGCATCGCCGACGAGCTGCATGTCCAATCCGAGGTGACGGTCACTCCCGATATCAAATCGCTGCTGGGATCCGTGAGCAGCGGCAAGGCCGATCTTGCGATCTCCGCTATCTCCATCACATCGGACCGTGACAAGGTCTTCGACTTTTCGCAGCCGATCTATGATTCCGGCCTGCAAATCATGGTGCGCGACAGTGGCCAGGGCGGTGAGGGCAGTCACCTTCAGGCGGTGCTCAAGTCGCTCTTCTCACAATCCATATTGCAGCTGCTTGGGTTTACCGCCTTGATCATCGTCATTGCCGCGCACGTAATCTGGCTGGTGGAGCGGCACCACCCCAACGGCGTTGTCGAAACGAAGAGCTACTTTCCTGGCATTTTCAAGGCGACATGGTGGGCGGCGGGTGTTCTCGGCACCCAGATGGACGAGATGCCCAAGGGACCAATCGGTCGATTTGTCGCCATCGTATGGATCTTCGTGAGCGTGATTTTTGTCGCCTACTTCACGGCGGAAGTCACAACGGCCTTGACCGTACAACAGCTTCAGGGGAATATCCATAATCTCAGCGACCTGCCCGGCAAGCGCATTGGAACCGTGGGCGGCAGTTCTTCCGCGACATATCTGCGTGAACAGCACTATCTCGTCGCCGAGTATCCACAGATCGCCGACGTTGTCAAAGCGCTGCAAAATCACAAGGTCGACGCCGTGGTCTACGACGCTCCCGTGCTTCAATATTACGCCTCGCGCGACGGCAAGAACAGCGTACAGGTCGTGGGGAGTATCTTTCGCAAGGAAGATTACGGCATCGTCTTCCCAGCGAACAGCCCTTATCGAAAGCCCGTCAATCAAGCGCTGCTGACGCTGAAAGAGAACGGCGAATACGACAATCTATACAATAAATGGTTCAGCAGCGACAATGGCGGCGAGGATAGCGGCGGCCATGCGTCCGGTGACTAAGCCTTGGGCGCTTAGCAACTTTTTGCCGCGCTTCGTGTCATAACTCGTGGAAGTGAATGACATGAGGGATGAATGACGAAGAAAGTAATACCGCAAGAGGACGCTTTCGGACTATTTGCAACGCAGTCGTGTATCGGGACTTTTTTGATTATTGCCGGCCTATTGGTGTTTGTGATGTCCATCGGAATGCCCCAGAATCGCGGACGGTCATATTCCACGACAGAATCCGTGTGTATGATTGATGGACGGCCCGTCGATTGCCGGACATACGCTCCAATCCATACGTCGTCGACATCCTCTGAAGCCGATGCGCGCACCGGGGTGTTAATCTTCAGCGGCCTGCTCTTTGTAGGCGGCGTAATCGCATTTCTGTCCGTTCAGACAAGCAAGGACGAGCTGAAGCGAAGAATGATCGATTACGCCAATAAGAGGGCGCGGCAGGAGGGAACGGCGCCCGATCTTAGCTTTCTTTTTTACTTTGATTCTCAGCGGCAAAATGGGAGCGACGCCGCCGAGGAGAAGATTGCGCGCCAGGCATATGCCCGAATGCTGGAGTGGGAAAAAGAAGTCGGGGCGAAAGCGCCCAGCGTCAACCGTCCGGCTAAACCCGTGGTCAGCAGTGCGAAGATCGTCTGCCCTAAGTGCGAGACGGTGAACGATCCCGACAGTCGATATTGCAAGAAGTGCGCCTGCTCGCTGTCTGCATGACAATCGGCCGCCTTCCATCGGAGAATTATCTATGTGCTGTTTCAGTGGAACGGTGAGCTTGGTTTCGGACACCTGCATCTTTGCGCGTCTGTCGGGGCGCGGTACGCAGTATTTGGTGTATCAGATGAGTTTCCAGACGGACATGGAGGTGGCGATGGTGCTGCCCATCCCGGTGTCGTCGCATGCTGAGAACGCCGTGCGGTTTCTGGCGCTCGATGGTTATCCGGGCTTCTTTGACGATCTGGAAGAGCTGTTCGCGCCTCCCCTGGGTACGCTGTCCTTGAGCGGCGCTCCTGCGTCGGCGGGCCCTGCAATGCTGGAAGTCCATCAGGTCGGCAATTATGCAGCAAGCTTTGTGCCGAGGATCGGCGATTTCGACCGGCTCGATCCCAGATTTCGTCTGCCGGAGCATGTTTGGGAGAAACTGCCAGAGTACGCCGACTACGGTTTTGCCGTTTTCAAGCTAGGTTTGCGAACTCCTGATCCGGCCGCCCAGCCGGAAGAGCCGCGTGTGCTGACGCCCTGGCAGGCTCGCCGGGCTTATCTTATGGACAAGTTCCGTCCGAAACCGCCGCCACTAGTGGAAGACACTCCCCTCATCATGGATGTGCACCCGATGGCGTTCGAGTTTCCCACGGCGCTACCGAACAAGATATTTTTTCCTACGCTGCACATCCACGACGGCATGATCCACTCCCATGAGGAGTTCGACCATTCGCTTTACTGGCAGGGCGGAAGCAACGCGAGGGCGGGAGAAAGTATCTCGACTATGCCAATAGCAAGTTGTGTCGATCTGGAGAGCGCGCTTGGCGTCGTGGACGGAGAAGCGCCGATGCGAAAGCTGTCCGTGGTGGGACGCCATGCGAATGAAGATATCATCCTTTAGCAAATCCGTTGGCAACTTTTGGCGAGCGTCCGTGTCAAAAATCCTTGAGGTCGCGCAATATTGATCGCGTGACGCAAAGGAATTCAGAGTAATGGAAGATGATGGTGTGCTGCGGTCGCTGCAGCTGCGGACAAATGTCGGGCTATCCATATTTTATGCTGGATGGCTGATCATGTTATTCGCCGGCCCGCTTGGATGGAATCGACAGACCGTGACGGATTACGGTGAAGGTACGCGCTGCATTGTGAATGGCCAACCGGTCGACTGTGCATCTGCGTATTTTCCCGCAGGTGTTCTGCCGCCTCTGGAGACGCACGTCGTGTATACGGCGGCTCCTTACGGCTTTGCGTTTCTTGCGATTATTGTCGGCGTTCTCGTGCTTAGCGTCGCACGTTCGAACTGGAATATTCTGAAGCAGGAGATGGTGGATTACGCGTATCGACGCGCGGAGAGCGAAGGGAAGGCGCCGGACCTTGGATTCATGCACTTCTTCGACAACCGATATCGAGGGGCGACGGAGTGGGGTATCCTGCGGCGTTCCTACGCGGAAATGCAAAGCTGGAGCCCGGAGCCGACTCTGCATTACGGCTCGCAGGATCGGCCCTATCGGATGATGGCGGAAGAAGCTGCGGAAATCCGCTGCGGCGGCTGTGGGGCTTTGCGTAAACCCGAGGATCGCTTTTGCAGCCGTTGCGGAACTGCGTTTTCAGATTGACGGTCGGCGCCTGCGTTGACAGGGCGGCGCGTCTCGGCTATAATAGGGGACTAAACCATGTCCAGCATCACACTCTATACAAAACCTGGCTGTCACCTGTGCGATGAAGCGCTCGACGTGCTTCTCGCCGTGCAGCGCGACATTCCGTTCACGCTGACCGCCGTCAACATCAACGATGATCCCGAGCTGACCGCCGAGTATGGCGAGCAAATCCCGGTGGTGTCGCTGGATGGGCGGGTTTTGTTTGAGTATGAAGTGAACGATACGCGCTTGCGCGAATTACTAAAGGGAGGAGAATAAACACATGCGAATCCGCTCGAAAGAACTGCGCCGCACCCGGAAGCGGGCTGAGGAGCGCTATAAGGCCGTTCAGCAGGCGAAGGCCAAGACGACCACGTCCACCCGCCGCAAGTAATTTCCGTTTGACCCGAAGGGCCGGCGCGGGCTTTTGCCCCAGCCGGCCTTCGCCATGAGGAGACGTAATCTGATGGACCTGATGCCGGATTCAAACCGCCGAGGAGGCGCCGCTTCGGAAGAGCGCATTTCTTCGCGTGAAGTCGAGCTGATCAAGTTTCGCGACAGCCGCACGAACCTCCAGGTGAAGCTGCTCAGCGGCGATGAATTTATCGGCGCGATCCGCTGGTATGATGACCGCGCGATCCGTCTGGTGCAGGATGATCGCAGCGAAGTCACGATCTACCTGAACGCCGTCGCATTCTACCGTTCCCTGCCGAACGCAGTTTAACCGCGACACACAAACACAGAATTAAAAAGCGCCCTCGTATCTCGAAAGAGATACAAGGGCGCTTTTGTTTGGAGCCGCCGAGCGGAATCGAACCGCTGCATAAAGGTTTTGCAGACCTCTCCCTTACCACTTGGGCACGGCGGCATATTGTGTTGTCTGGGTTTGTCAAAAAATGGAGCGGGAGACGAGGTTCGAACTCGCGACATTTTGCTTGGGAAGCAAACGCTCTACCACTGAACTACTCCCGCGCGACAGTTCATTATAGCTACTCGGTTTGTGCTTTGTCAAGTGATTTGGACGTAGGTCAGCCCGTCTTGGTCGAAAAGGGAGAGGCGCAGCGGAATCCCATGATAGACCACATCGCCCGCCCAGCCTGGCTTTCCGCCGATTCGTACTGGGCGGAGCGTGACGCCGATATGGTCGCGATAGTAGACCGCGACCGTATCGACGGGAGCTGCGGCGGTGAAGTTTAGGATCAAGCTGGGATCGCCGTCCGAGGTTTCCTGGGCGCCAGGGTAGCTCAGCGTACTGATCTCGGCGCGCGCCTTTTCAATTTTCGCGCGCTGCGTTTCCAACGGATCTGCCGGTGCGACAGGCGGTGAGGGCGGAGACGCGGAAGGAGAGGGCTGCGCCCAAACGGCTGGCGGCGGGGTTTGTGTCCACGCATTGGGCGGCGGCGCAGCGCCTAGAGGGACATCATCAGTGGTGGAAAGGACGATCGCCGAACTGCCGCCGTCATGCATATCGTCATCGGAGATGACGATGCTCAGAGGAACACCCTGGTAAGCCGTGGTCGCCGACCAGCAGTGATGGCTTGGGCCGATGCTGCAGGGCGCCGCATTCAACGGTGTGGCGAGGACACGGCCGTAGTAATCCGCGACAACTTGCGGAGCGCTGGCGCTTGTCATCGAAAGAGCGCTGCCTGGGCGCTGCGGCTGGAGAGTGGCGCCAGGGTATTGCAGCGAGGGAAAGCTGGCTAGACGGCTATAGTTCGCCTGCTGCCGGGCCAGTGCGCGGTCGTACTTTTGCTGTTCCCGCCGTCCCAAAAGATAAGCGTTATCCTGACGCTGTTGGTAACGCCTTGGGATCTCCTCGCTAACGAGCGCGGCAGCGATGATGAAGACCAGGATGATGGGCGCTTGCGCCGGTCCGGTCAGCTTTGCGAGATACGCCACGCATATGCCGACCGCTATTCCGATACAGGCCCCCACCAATGCCCCGAATGGAGCCGCGAGACTGCTCACGGGAATCCATTCCTCGCTCGATCCTTGCGCCGCCTGTTGGCTCAGGCCGATGTAATACCCAATCACGCCGCCCGCCAGGAGGCCGGCGGCGGCGCAGAGGGTCGCGATGATCGAGCCGAGAAGACACCCTTTCAGAGACATATGAAGCCAGCTTTCCGTGACGGCCATAGGGCCGTCGTCCAAGGAAGTATCGATCCAGCGTGGGGTTCTCTTGCTTCTATCACCATACCTGATTTTTCGCGATATGGAAGCTTCGTCCATGCCGCCGCCGCAGGTGTGCCTTCAAGGAGAACAGGGTATAGGACGATTAGGCGCCGTCGTCTCGCATGAGCGCCTTAGAAAGACGAGGCTGCACTCGTGTCTCAAGTATTGTCCGAGCCGATTCCCGCGCTTTGCGAAAAAGCGCTGGTCGTTCACGAGCGCCTGTGCGCGCTGTACGGCTGTCCCGTTCCGTTCTTTCATGAACTCGATCCGATCTCCGAGCTGGTCTCCTCGCTGCTGTCCCATCGCACAAAGAACGCCGACTCAGGCGCCGCGTTTCGCGAGCTTCGCGCGCAATTGCCGACCTGGGAGGAAGTCCGGGATGCGCCTGTCGAACAAGTTGAGGCGGCGGTCGCGCACTGCACCTGGCCCGAGCAGAAGGCGCCGCGCGTGCAGGAGGTTTTGCGGCGCGTCACCGCGCTGCGCGGAGAGCTTAACCTGGACTTTCTCGCCGCGCTTCCGGCGCCCGAGGCCCGCGTTTGGCTGGAGCAGCTGCCGGGAGTTGGCCCTAAAACGAGCGCGGCGGTGCTGCTGTTCAGTCCGCTGCGCAAGCCCATGCTGCCGGTGGACAGCCACCATTACCGGGTCGCGGTCCGGGTCGGATTGGTGAGTCCGAGCGTCTCGGTGGGACCGGCGCACGCCGTACTCGCGGCGCTGCTGCCGCCGGACTGGACCGCGCAGCAGGTCTACGATCATCACGAAGTCTATATGTTCCACGGTCAGCGCTGCTGCTACCATGCGAATCCGGACTGTGGGCGCTGCCCATTGCTGGACCTCTGCCCATTCGGTCAAAAACGCATGCGGACGAAGTCCGGCGATCTTAGGCTTCAAGGTAGTGTTTGACAAGAAAGGCCCCTTTCCCTTATATTTAACTCGTGAAATCAAATTCCCTTTCAGGGCATCAGCCGATTCTTGCCCCGCGCGCCTTCGAGCCGCTGCCGCTGGGCGCCATCACCCCCGGCGGATGGCTGCGTGATCAGCTGCGCGTCCAGGCCGCCGGTCTGACCGGAACATTGGACGAGTTTTGGCCATCCGTCGCGAATAGCCGCTGGATCGGCGGTGACAATGACGGCTGGGAGCGAGGTCCATACTGGCTGGATGGGCTGATTCCCCTGGCGATTTTGCTTCAGGACGAGCGCCTTTTGGGCAAAGCGCGGCGCTGGGTGGACTACATCCTAAATCATCAGCACGAGGACGGCTGGCTTGGCCCGAAAAGCGACCCGAACGTGGAGACGGGCGAGGTCGTTCTCGATCCATGGCCGCAGTTCGTGCTGTTCAAGGCGCTGACCCAGTGGCAAGAGGCGACAGGCAATGAACGTGTGATCCCCGCCATGCTAGCGGCGTGCCATCGGATCGCGGAACTCTTGGATGGACGTCCCTTAAGATCGTGGGGTCGGATGCGCTGGGCGGATCTCGTGCTGTCGGCGCACTGGCTGTACGATAGAACGGCGGAAGTGTGGTTGCTGGAGCTGGCGGCCGTCGCTCACCAGCAGGGGTACGACTGGCAGTCCCACTTCGCGGACTTCCAGTACACAAATAAGACGGAATGGCCGAAGAGTGGGCCTATCGTACACGAAATGTGGCTGCCTCTGCATGGTGTGAACAACGCCATGGGGGTAAAGTCGGGCGCCGTCTGGTCGCGCCAGAGCGGCGACACCGCCAATGCGCGAGAGGCGATTCAGGCGATCGAGACGCTCGACCGCTACCATGGGCAGGTCCACGGCGCGTTCAGCTGCGACGAGCATCTGGCGGGGCGTGATCCGGCGCAGGGCGCGGAGACGTGCATGGTCACGGAATATCTTTTCACGCTGGAGCAGATGCTGGCGATTACCGGAGAGGCTTCGCTGGGCGATCGGATCGAGCGGATCGCTTACAACGCGCTCCCGGCGGCGATGACCAAGGACATGACGGGGCGCCAGTACGACCAGCAGGCCAATCAGGTGCTCTGCTCGGTGGCCCCCCGCGACTGGACCTCCAACGATCCTTATTCCAATCTCTTCAGCCTGGAGGGGCATTTCGGCTGCTGTACAGCCAACTTACATCAAGGGTGGCCGAAGCTTGTGGCGAGTCTGTGGATGCGTTCCCTGGACGGCGGCCTTGTCGCGGCCGTGTACGCGCCGTCGTCTGTCACGGCCGAGATCGACGGCGTGGCGGTCACGATAGAAGAAGCGACGGAGTATCCATTCCGAGGCCATATCCAATTCACCGTGCGCGCGGCGCGGCCCACGGCGTTCCCGCTGCGGCTGCGCATCCCTGCGTGGGCGGCGAGTGCGACGGTCCGGGTAAACGATGGCGCCGAGAGAGAGGCCGTTCCCGGTAAGTTCCATCTGCTGGACCGAGTCTGGAGCGACGGCGATGTTGTATCACTTCGCCTGCCGCTGGAAGCGCGCGTGGAGCGCCGGTCCGAGCATGCCGTCTCCGTGCTGCGCGGGCCGCTCGTGATGGCGCTGAAAGTGGACGGTGAATTTCGGCAAGTCAGCGGCGAGATCCCCTATGCCGATTGGGAAGTGCATCCGACCACGCCCTGGAATTACGCGCTCCAGCTGGATGCGTCCTGCCCTGCCTTTTCCATTCAAGAGAGCGCAATCAGTTCTACGCCCTTTACCGATCAAACGCCTCCCGTCACGCTGAGCGCCGGCGCGGTTCAGCTTCCGGGATGGGGGCTGACTAACGATTCTGCCGCGCCGCCTCCAGAGATTGCTTTGAAGGATCTTGGTTCCGATGCGATCATAACGCTTGTTCCGTATGGAAGCACATATCTAAGGATTAGCGAGTTTCCCTGTTTTTCGATCGGCTCAGACGCGTGAGCCGCGAATCTTCATGAACCAAAACACTGCGCTTCGGCCTCCAAGAATATAATTATAAAAAAAGTTCCCGAGTCGCGAAATGTTTGTTTTAAGCCATTGCGCCCGAAGGGGCATTGTGATATAATTACGAGGCCGGGTGCTCTTTAATGAAAAAGTCATGATAGTTTGCACAAATGCTTCCGGCGTTTCGCGGCTGAATTGCCTTCCATTGCTGAGCCTCCCATTTCAGTTTCTCTGATCGTACGTTTACACAAAGTTCTACCTGCTCTCCCGCCGCGTCTTCCATTGTCGAATGCCGACGCGCGGGAGCGCCTGATGCTACGGAGGTTACCGTTGAACGCTCGTTTCCGTCACCTGCGCATTGCGACGCTCTGCTCAATCTTTCTTGCTTTGATCTTTACGGGCATTTTGGCGGCGCTGTCGCCTCAGGCGTCGATCGCACAGCGCGGCAACACCGCGAATGCGCTCGCGCTCAACGCGGCCCTGGGCGCCAAGTCCGGCAAGGCGATTACCCCAAGCCGCTATCTTGCTCCTGCGTCGCTGCTTGCGGCGGGAAGCCAAACGGTCAATCCGGCTGTAGGCCCCACAACGGTCTCCCTTCCGGAGCCGGTTCAGACATTCGATGTTTTCGCCCCCGCCCCGAGTTTCACGGTGCAAGGCGATCCGTTGAATTACGCGAACCGATTTCCTAACTGGAGCAGCGACGAAAGCTACATCGTCTTTGCATCGACCCGCCCCAGCACCGTCGCCGGTGATCCGGCGAACCGATCTCACCTCTGGGCTGTCTCCTCGGACGGCGGCGCGCCCACCCAGTTGACTTCCGGCACCGGCAACGAGTTCTATCCGGTGCTAAGCCCGTCGACCAGTCTTCTCGCCTTCACCTCCAACGCGAAATCGCCGACGACGCAGAACCTGTTCTACATTCCGTTCAATCCTAATGCGGCTCCGGTGTCGGTCAATAACCTGACATCGCTGACGATCCGCCCCGACATCAACACGGGACTCAACGGCGTCGGCCGTCCAGCTTGGTCGCCGAGCGAAGATCGTCTCGCCTTCACCGCGATGACCACGGTCGGCGCATCGCAGGGGCATACGCACGTTTACTTGCTCTATGTTCAATCCGGCGGCTACCAGCCCTTCGGCTCCCAGGGCGACAATCCGCCCGGACGCCTGACAAGCGGCGTGGATGACGAGGCCGATGTGGCGTGGTCGCCCGACGGAAGGTTCCTCGTTTACACCAGTAACGCCTCCGGCTTCCAGAATACCGGCTTCGGCGTCAATCCGAACCCGAATATTCCCGCTCAGGAGACTACTCCCGCTGTCGCGACCGGCGTCAACGCCCTTTCGGTCACGAACCTGTTCGCGCTCACATCGGACGGTCTCGTTCCCGCCAACATCGGCAACGGCGCGCTGACCACCGACGGAACGTCGGGCGGCGCGGCATGGGCGTTCAATGGATCCACACGCGCAGGCAGCCTGGCATACCATCACAAGGTTGTCAATCTGAATGCGGCCGGCACGCACTACGATATTTTCTTCTATCAGGCGGAAAACGGCTTGGCCATCTCCAAGGAGAATGGCTCGGCGACTCAGCTTAACACGGATGATTCGGCAAACCGCAACAACACTTACCCGACATGGTCGCCTCAGCAGAAGCACCTGTCCATCGCTTACGCCTCGGATCGTTCCGTAACCTACAATAATCCGTCCAATGGAACTCCCCTGGAAACCGCACAGTCGGTGCTGCCGGGCACATTCTACGTCGGCGCCAACTACACGGGCATCCTGGAATCCGAGGTTGAGAATATCAACCCTCCGGTCCTGCTGCGCTTCAACGACACCAATACGGAAATCGTGCACGTCAATGCTGGCAACGCGTTCGTCCAAACGGCCCCCGGTAACCTTTCGGGTTCCGCCACCCGCAGCATCACTCCCGGAACGGACGTGACCTTCACGGTTCGCCTGAGCAGCCGCGAGGCGGGTGTCGATCCAAACAACGTCTACATTCAGATCAAGGATCCAGACAGCAAAGCTCAGGACAGCCAGAACCTGGAGCACAAGGTCTTCACGCACGATACGACATTCCCGCTTGCCGACAGCGGTTCCGAAGAGGATGCGCTCCACAACCTGGCGATCACGGATCCGACGTTCCTGTTGGGACGTTTCTGGCCCATTCGCGGCGCGATTGGCGGATGGCTTCACGATACGGTCTATCTGGGCGTTGGTCAGACCGGCGGCGGCACAAATCCTCAGCCTGTGATCGCGGGTTCTCCCAATCGACCGAGCGCGCCGGGTGACAATCCCAATCTGTTCAAGACTTGGGGACAGGAATTCGAGTGCGAGTTCGTCAATGCACAGTTCGCGACGCCTACGAAGACTGATACAGATCCCTTGACTGACTATGGCGCGCCATTCTTCCTCGCTGGCGTTGACGATCGGGGGACTCATAGCGCCCCTATCGCACGGCCGGAATGGCTCCGGTTGGCCCGAGTGACATCCTCTGCGCTGCAGGACACCAAAGGCGGAGCGCTTTACTCCGCCACTTGGAAGACGCCGACTTCGGCCAGTGACTACTATCTGGACGTGATCGCTTACGATAAGTCCCAGAACTGGCGTATCTTCGACAACGTTTGGGGCTTCACCACGCAGACATTCACGGGCGACAAGAGCATCCTGATCGTCAACGACAATGGTCTGGGCCAGAAATTTATCGGCTCAACCTTTGGATCCAACGGCGCTCAGAACCTGCGTCCGACGTTCTACGGCTCTGAGTCTTACTACACGGAAGTCGATCCTGCGTTGCTTCCGAACGCCGTTCATATTGAAGATAAGATGATCGGCTACCCAGGCCGGCCGGGGACGCTTCAGGATGGAACTGGCGCGGGACCCACGGGAGTTGGGGTCTTCCCGCGTTATATTGGAAATTCTCGCACGCCGAGCTTGGATATTATCTGGGCCGGAACCACGCCTCCATCCGATAGCTACCGAGTGCGCGTGGGAACGTCTGTCGGCGCCGGCAACTTAGTCGATACGATTGTCGGTGGAAATACTCGCCTGTTCACTTTCCAGAACAACAATGTGGATTTGGATCCGATCATCGGCCGCACCTACTTCATTCGCATTACAGGAACTGTCGGCACGACTGGAACGGATACGGACATCACGTACACAGTGCCGCCGCCTTCCGATCTGGGATATGTTGCGCCGATTACCGTTCCGCTTGGCGGACCGCATGGCGAGCTCCCCACCGTCGTCAACGCGCTTGGCAATAACGCCATTGGCGGCGGCGCGCTGGCCAACAAGCACCAGTACAATCTGTGGCGCATCTTGAGCCGCGGCCCTGTGCGGGATGATATCCTGCTCGCGTACGCCGCCAAGAAGGAAACCCAGCCGGACGTCTCCGACGGAAACCTCGTGAATCCGGCGGGCGATATTCCTGTCGCGAAACGGTGCGTAATTTGGACGGCGCCTTACGCCGGGCAGCTCTTCGTTGGAGCCGGATCGATTGCGAGCCCTGAAACGCAGACGCAATTGACCAACTATATTGCGGAAGGCGGACGTCTCTTCCTGAGCGGCGGCCACATCGCTTCGGCGCTTACCGCCGATGGCACGCAGGGCTCAAGCTTCCTGTCGAGTGTTCTTGGCGCGGACTATGTCGGATCGCGGTCTGACATCCAAGCCTTCGTGCAGAGCACCGCGAACACCAGCCGCATCACGTTCGATCCGCACTTCAACTTCTTCGGCAACGTCAATGTTATGCCGTATCGTGTCTTCCAGGACGGAGGAGGCATCACTCTGTGGGAGGCGCCGGCGTCGATGCCGATGAAGCTGGCTGGGGATATTCTCGGGAACAATGTCCCCAGCCCAGATTGGCGGACCGATGCCTCCTTGGGACAATTCGGTCCCTTCCCCGCGCAGATTGGGCCGTCCACAGGACTGCAGTTCCTGGGGTCGATTGACGTGGTTACTCCGCTCGGCGGATTCCAGCAGGATGTCACCTATCCTTCGGGCGGCGGCGGACTTCAGTACGGCGTCGATCCTGCTGCGGGCAGCAAGACGATCTTCGCATCGTTTGGTCTGGAGGGCGTTGGGACCGAGTATTACACACGCACTTTTAACGGCGTGACCTACTACTTCCCTTACAACCTCCGCCCGAAATTGATGCATAACATCGTCACGTACCTGCGCACCGCCTCGTTCAGCGGAACGATTCGGGACGCCGCGAATGGCGGCGGAACGGTAAGCGGCGCGACGGTCTATCTGACCTCCGCGGATGGCAACCCAATTCCGAACCTGCCGCCGGGCCGCACCGTGTACAGCGCCCTGACGAACGGTGTCGGTAAGTATACGATCAATGGCGTCGAGCCTGGCGCCTACATTGTTCATGCTTACAAGAACCAATCGCACGCCGTATCATTCACTGCCGATTATGTGACCGCGCTGGATACCTTCCCTGTCGATCTGAACCTTCAGAAAGAAGCGGACGGAAGCCTGAACGGTCATGTGACGAACCTGGATGGAACGCCCGCGAACAACGCTACTCTGACGTTCACGGCGCCGGACGGCACGATCGTCACCACACAGACCAACAATACCGGCTTCTACTCGGTGCAGAACGTTCCCAGCGCTCCGGGCGTGGGTCTTGCTTACACCGGGTTCGCATCGAAGATCGTGTCTCCGTTCACCTTCAAGTCGGATACGAAAAATCTGATCGTCGTGAGTGGTCAGGCGACGACAACGGACTTCGTCCTTCTGCCGCCCCCAGGACGGATCACGGGAACTGTCACGGATTTCGTGACACACCTCCCGCTGCCCGGCGCTACGATCACGATCACGTCGGCCGGTCTGGCGACGCCGATCACACTGACGACAAACGCGCAGGGCGTTTACACCACCGGCCTGCTCCCACCGGCGACCTACGACATGACGGCGACGAAGTCTCCGGACTATGTCACCCAGTTGCTCCCGGGCAAGGTTGTTGGATTTGCGCAGACCCTCACGGTCAATATCGCTCTGGTTCCCGTCAAGCCGGGACGCATGGTGGGCGTTGTTACGGATAGCCGCGGCGTTCCCGTCGAAGGCGCCACTGTGGCGCTGACGCCGGCCACGCCCGCGCTGACCGCGACGACTGACTACCTCGGACGGTACGTCATCAACAACGTGCCCGCCGCGACGGAGCCCGGCAAGGCCTACTACGCTACGGCGGCTAAGGGCTCGCGGAAGACCGCGCAGGTTCGCGTCCTGTTCACGAGCGTTTCGACGGTCACACAGAACTTCCAGCTTCCGGAAGCGCCCGGCGTCTTCTCCGGAACCGTGACCGACGCCGCCACCGGCGCCAAGCTGGCCGGTGCGACGTTGACCTTCACTCCGAAGGCTGGCGGAACTCCTCGGATCGTCGCGACGAACGCGAATGGACAGTATACGACCGGCGGCATTCACGCTGAGACTTATAATCTCAAGGTGACGTTCCCGCCGAGCTATCAGCAGCAGACATTCTTGGATCTGGTTCTTCCGCAGGATGTGACCGTGACCAAGGACATTGCGCTGAACATGACGCGAGGCGGACGTATTGCCGGAACCGTCACTGACAGCCGCGGAGTGGTCGTACCGTTCGCGACCGTGACCTTCAAGCCCGTCTCCGGCGGACTGACGGTCACAACGACGACGAACTCGTCCGGACAGTACTCGGTCTCCAGCGTGCAAAGTGCGGTTGCTCCCGGCAAGGCTTACAACGGATCCGCTCAAAGCGGTACCCGAGTGAGCCCCACCGCAACCGTGATCGTCATGGACGGCGGCGCAACTGCGCAGGACTTCCAGCTGCCCGAGGCGGCCGGATCGTTCATTGGGAACGTCACTGACGCCGCCACCGGCGCCAAACTGCAAGGCGTGAACATTACGTTCACGCCCCGGACTGCGGGCAAGCCGGTGAAGTCTCTACGCACCGACGCCAACGGTCATTACTACACCGGGCCGATGTTCGCGGATACCTACACCATCACGCTGGCCTTCGCGCCGAACTATCAGCCGCAGAAGGTCGTCATCGCGCTTCCGCAGGACGCCGTTGTGACCAAGGACTTCCAGATGAGCACCACGGAGCTTGGTGTTCTGAGCGGAGCCGTAACAAGCCCCGACGGAGTCCCGGTGCCAGGCGCGACCGTACGGTTCGCCTCTGGGGCAGGCGCAGTGCTGCTCGCGACTACAGACGCCAGCGGTAAGTACACGATCGCGAATGTCCGCTCGGCGACCGATCCCGGTCTGAGCTACACGGGAGCGGCGTCGAAGAGCGGCGTGTTCTCCGCTTCAGCGACGGTATTGGTGACAAACGGAGCGAAGATCACCCAGAACTTCACGCTGCAGCCGCCGCCGGGAACGTTCGTGGGAACGGTTACGGACGCGGCGACCGGCAAGCCGCTGCCCAACGTCACTCTCACGTTCACGCCCCTGCAAGGAAGCGATCGAACTCCGGTGACGGCTACGAGCGATGCTCTTGGCAAGTACACCTCTGGAGCGATGAAGTTCGGTAAGTATAAGATCACGGCGGTGCATGCTCCCAAGTACGCCACGATCACTCTGAACTCCGTCTACCTGGCGGACAGTGGAAATACGACCCAGGACTTCCAAATGACTCCGACGCCGAATGGAAACATCGGCGGTCTCGTGACCTTCGGAGGCATTCCCGCGACGACATTGGTGGTGGGCGGCGCTACGATCACTCTGACGCCTGATGACGGCCTGCCGGCGATCACCATTACCACGGGCGCCACGGCGGTTGCGGGAGCAAACGGCAGCGTCAACTTCCAGCGCAGCGTACCGCCGGGTACCTACACGGTCAGTGTGGAGAAGACGGGATACCTGAACCCCAGCGCTCCCAAGACGGTGACCGTCACATCTGCGGGCTTCACGCGCGCCGATATGTCGTTCGATCCGATCAAGACGTTTGCGGCTGGTACGCAAATGATCTCGGCGCCGTACGATTACAGCGGCACGTCTCTGAACAACATCCTGGGTGTGGGCAAGTCGGAAGGAGCCGCTCCGCTCGCCATCTGGCAGCCGGGCAGCCTGAACTATGCGGTCAGCCCGACCGCGCCGGCGGATACTCTCCACCTCGGATTAGGCTACTGGACAAAACTGACCGGTACGACGAGCGTCTACTTCGCCGGACCGGCTCCGACTACTCCGGTGATCCACGTTGCGCTCCAGCCGTTCTGGAACCAGATCGGCGTACCGAGCGTGACCGCGATCAACGTCTCGGACCTGACATTCAGCACTGCGGATGAACAGGATCTGACCTTCGCACAGGCGAGCGCTCCAGACCGTCATATCGTAGACAGCACCATCTACGGATATGATGGCGCCGCCTATACGCCGATCACGGCGGGCGGAACACTGGAGCCGTGGCAGGGATATTGGATCAAGGTCTACAAGGCTACGACAATATCGCTTCCTACCAACTCCGGTTCAGTATCCAACATCCTGAAACGCAAATAACGCGCAGCCCTGACGTACAAAAGTCCCGCCGGATATTCCGGCGGGGCTCTTTTTTTGTGTCAGGAGAGCTGTTGGTTTTGGCCCCTCCGCCCCAATTCTGGGGAACCCGATGAGTTGCGCACACACTCTGCTCGCAGATGGGGAAGGGGCCTAAGCCCAACAATGTCTCGGCGGCAAAAGCCATAAACCTCTCTGAATTGCGAATGTTGCTTTAGATGTCTTGTGTTAGCAAGGGCAGCCTGCTAACGCTAAGCACGCCGCGATTGGAATGACCACTCGAAAAACCATCAGGGCGAACGCCTTCAGTTTCATTTTGTTTCCTTTTCTTCCAGCAATGCTTCGCGCTTCGCCCATTTACCGGCGAGCGCTCCGCAGATAACGAGCTGCAATGGGTGGTAGATCATGATCGGCAGCAGGATCATGCTCAGGCCTGGGTGGGCGCCGAAGATCAGGCGCGCCATTGGGACTCCGGATGCGAGCGTCTTCTTGGAGCCGCAGAAGACTGCGGCCGTGCGATCCTTGGATGAAAAGCCCAGGGCGTCGCAGACGGCGCTCACGATGCCTAAGACGACGAAGAACAGGGCTGTAGCGCCCACGAGTGTTCCAGCGACGATGCCAAGACCGTGGCCGGACCAGACGCCAGTTTTCATTGAGTCGCAGAACGAGGTGTAAACCAGCAAAAGGATCGTGCAGCGGTCCACCGTGCTGATGAACTTCTTGTGCCCCTTCGCCCAGTTCGCCAGCAGCGGGCGGGAGATCTGGCCGATGATGAGCGGCAGCACGAGCCACTCCAAAAGATCCACGATCACTTTGCCGAACGGCATCGGCTGACCGCCGCTTTTCATGACCAGGGCGATCCACATGGGGGTCAGAAACACGCCGAGCAGGCTGGAAAGGGTCGCGTTGAATACCGCCGCGGACACGTTGCCGCGCGCTGCGGCCGTCATCGCCACCGAAGACGACACCGTGGACGGCAGCGCGCACAGATAGAAGAATCCCAGCCGCAGATCCGGCGCAATATGCGGACCGATCAGCCAGAGCGCGAGCAGTCCAAGAATAGGGAACAGAAGAAACGTCGCCGTCTGCACCACGAGATGCAGTTTCCATTGCAGCATTCCCGATTTCATCGATGCGAATGAGAGCGAGACTCCGTTCAAAAAGAAAATCAGAGCGATCCCCAGTTTCGTCAGCAACTCCGGGTGCAGGCTTCCGCCCGCCGCGCCGGGGTTCGGGAAGAAGTAAGCCAGGCCTACAGCGGCGGCCATGCCGGTGAGAAACCAATCGATGCGGGGAAGGCGAAGGGACATAGTGGACTTTCCGTACAGAGATTTGTCTCAATATTATACCTACGCCTTCTTCAGTACAACAGCCGTACTAATCCGTAGCTCAGCGTCGCGATAAATAGCCATGCGCCCGCGCCGAGAATCATGGGGCGTATCCCGGCCTGCTTGAGTTTCGACAAGCTCGTTTCCAGGCCCATCGCCGCCAGCGAAAGGGCGAGCAAAAATTGGTTGGCGCCGAGAAGCGCCGTCTTGATTTCCAAGGGGATGATATTGAGCGTATTGGCGCCGATCATCGCGATAAAACCCAGCACGAACCAGGGAATGGGGAGGCTGCGCCAATCGAGCCGTGCGCCCTTGTCGCTGTCGCGCCGGGCGCTGAGCATGCCCAGAGTCAATACCGTGGGCGCAAGCAGCATCACACGGGCCAGCTTCGAGATCGTCCCGAACTGGCCGCTCACGGCGCCGTCCTGAAAGGCGGCCGCGAGTACCTGCGCCACCTCGTGGATTGATGCCCCCGTCCAGAGGCCGAACGCCGCCGGCGCCAGATGCAGAGCGCGAGGCAGCAGGGGATAAACGAGCATGGAAATGGACCCGAAGACGGTCACGACTGCGACTCCGTAGGCAACGTCTTCGTCGCGCCCCTCCGTGACGACGTTCGCCGCGATCACCGCCGAAGCGCCGCAGATCGAGCTTCCCGCCGCGATCAATTGCGCCAACTTCCGGTCCACGCCCAGGCGCGCTCCAAGCCATACAGTAAAGAGAAACGTCCCCACCAGGCTTCCCGCCACCACCGCCATCCCCCGCACGCCGATCTGGCCGACCTGCGTGAAGCTCAGCTGCAAGCCCAGCAGCACGATCGACACGCGCAGCACTCGCTTCAAGCAGAACTGCGTTCCCGCTCGCCAAGACGCCGGAATCGTCGTCGTATTCCCCACAGTCATTCCCAGAACGATGGCCAGGATCAGTGCGCTGAAGATGCCCAGGTTCGGGAAATGGTGCAGACCGACGGCGACTGCCGCCACGGCGGCGGCGAGCGCCACGCCCCAGACAGCTCCTCCGCGTTCTTGTTTTCGTCGATAGATCAATGTTGTCGCCATGAACTTATCTTACTGGTTCTTACGGTATAATGCAAAGACATGTTATTTATGGATCGCATAGATTAAAGTTATGAACATCAATCACCTGGCGATTTTTCACGCGGTGGCGCAGGAGGGCGGGATCGGGCGGGGGGCGGAGCGTCTGCATATCAGCCAGCCTGCCGTTTCCAAGCAGCTGCAAGAACTGGAGCGCAGCTTGGGGACGCCTTTGTTCGATCGCCTGCCGCGCGGCGTGCGTTTGACGGGGGCGGGAGTGATCCTGGCGGACTATGCGCGGCGCTTGTTCGCGCTGGAGGCCGAGGCGGAGGAGGCGCTGGCGGATCTGCGGGGACTGGAGCGCGGAACGCTTGCGGTGGGCGCGAGCATGACGATCGGCAGTTACCTGCTGCCGGAGGTGCTGGCGCGCTTTCACCGGCGCTATCCCGGCGTTGCGCTGAGCCTGGAAATCGCCAACACGGAGGATATCCAGCAGCGTCTTTTGGACGGCGCGCTGGACCTGGGTCTCACGGAAGGCTTTGCGGAAGAAGCGGATTTGGAGGCGGCGGTGTTTGCCCAGGACGCCATGGTCGTGATCGCGCCTCCGAATCATCCCATCCGCGCCGAAGGCCCGGTGCTTGCGGAGCGACTCTGTCGCGAGCCGTTTGTGGTCCGTGAAGAAGGATCGGGAACGCGCGCCGTGATCGCGCGCGCCTTCGCGGAGCGCGGCCTGACGATCCGCCCGGCGATGTCGCTGGGCAACATCGAAGCGATCAAGCGCGCCGTCGCGGCGGGGGTAGGGCTGGCGGTGGTGTCGTCGCTGACCATCGCGCTGGAACTAGAGACGCACCGCGTGGCGGTCGTCCCCGTCAGTGATTTCGCCTTCACGCGCCCGCTGCACCTTCTCACGCGCCGAGGACGCCACCAAAGCCGTGCGGCGAAGGCGCTGGTGGCGGAGCTAAGTACTTAATGCAGCCAGCGCAGCAGTGTGGAGGCAAGGCTGAGGAAGATGGTGATGCCGACAACATCTTGGAAAGCCGTTTCGAACGGACCGGCGGTGAGGGCAGGGTCGAAGCCGGCGCGTTTGGAAAGCAGGGGGACGACCGTGCCGACTACGCCGGCGATATTGACGGAGGCGAACATGCCCAGGAAGACGACAAAGCCGAAGGACCAGTGGTGGTCCCAAATGCCGCCGATGATCCCCAGAGTGCTCGCGCAGGCGGCGCCGAGGATGACGGTGGTCGCCATCTGCCGGGTGACGGCCTGCCGCCAGTTTTCCAGTTGGACTTGTCCTGAGGAGAGGCCGCGAATAATAATTGCCGCAGACTGAAGTCCTGTGTTGCCGCTGATGGCCGAGATGATCGGCATGAAAGACGCCAGAAGAATAAACTTGGTCAGGGTGGCGTCGAAGGCGTGAATGATCACGCCCGCGAACAGCTCGATAAAGAGGGTCGCCATCAGCCAGGGCATACGCAGAAGGGCGATTTGAACAGGGCTTTTGCGTTCCAGCTCCTCGGCGTCGGAGCCGACCGAGCGCAGGTAGTCCTCGTCGAACTCTTCGACTAGAACGTCGATGCTGTCGTCAATCGTCACGATGCCCAGCATCAGGCCGGTCTCGTCGGTTACGGGCAGGGTCAGCATGTCGTAGCGGGAGATCAGGATCGCTGCGTCCTGCTGCTCCTTCTCGGGGGAAATGCTGATCGGGTCAGGCGTCATGAACTCATGGATCGGCTGATCGGGGCCGGCGGTCAGAACGCGGCGGATCGGCGAAACGCCCATGAGTTTACGGCTCGGGTCGAGCACGTAGATATCATTTACCGTCTCCAGCGCATCGGCGTTTTCGCGCAGGTAAGCCAGCACCTGCGTCGCGCTTGTGGAGGGCGAGACCCAGGCGAACTTGTCCGTCATGAGACGGCCGGCAGAGTATTCGGGGTACGCAAGGAGGCGGCGCACTTCGGCGGCGTCCTCGGGGGCGCGCTTGCTCAGGTCGGCCAGCAGTGTTTCGGCCTGATCGGGGTTCGCTTCGGAGATGACTTCGGCGGCGTCATCCATCGGCAGATGGTCCAGCAGCTCGGCCATGCGGCCCGGCGGAGCGTTGCCGGTGAGGAATCGGACGGTTTCCGAATCGAGTTCATCCAAAACGTCGGCGGCGCGGGGATTGTCGAGCCAGTTGAAGACGGCGAGGGCTTCGGCGTTGGTCATCTCGGACATCGCCTGCACGATCTCCGCCGGGTGTCGTCCGGTCAGAGCGGCGGTCATTCGGACATCGCCGCCGGCCCCAAGAGGCTTGCTGAGAGCGGCTTTCAGGATGGCGCTGAGATTGCTTCGAGTTTGCTGGGACATGATGTTTCTCCTCGCGGCGAGCGCCAAAACGCGTCGTGAGAATGGCCGAAGAGGCGCGCTGGGAGCAGGCGCGTCACGGAGCCGCGTTCGATTTCCGCGGCGCGCCGCGGACGAAGCCCGAGTATTGTAACACAATTTCTCCTCGTTCGCGCCGATGTTCTCCGGCAGGAAAGAGGAATTGCGTCGTGGAGGAGCTTACAGAGTGAGCCAGCTGGGCAGGGGACGCTCAGCATACTGTTCCAGGGCGATCACGGTGCCGCCGGGACCGGTCAGAAGAGAGAGACGATCGATCGTCTCCAGCATCATTTTGAGGCCATGCCCGAGGGTCGCTTTCGTGCTGAATCCTCGCGCAAGGGTGGCCTGTGGAAGATTCTCAAGCGCGATCCCTGTTCCCTGATCCGTCACGCGTACCTGCACCGCGCCGTCCGCGCCGAGTCCTATCTGGGCCGTTCCTCCTCCGCCGTGGACGATTGCGTTCATCCCCGCCTCGCTCGCCGCCGTCATTAAGTCGTATTGTCGTTCGGAAACGAAGCCGGCCTGCCGCGCCGCATCCATGGTGGCGGCGCGCAGCTCGCGCAATCCCTCAGTGACGGTCAGCGCGATCGGATCGCCGACGGTTTCGATCATGACGGGAAGCTGCTCTTCGCCGCCGAGCAGGCACAGCTTTCCTTCGGTGACGCTGACCAGTACATCGCGCAGAAGGGTATGCTGGCGTTCGACGGCCGCCTCCAGCGCCGCCTCTGCCTGCTTGCGCTCCGAGATGTCGCGTACAAACGCCGTGAAGAGAGAGCGCCCAGGCAAATCGATTGGGAGGGCGGTCAGCTCGGCGGCGAACTCGCTGCCGTCCCGGCGCAGAGCCGGGACCTCAATGCGTTTGAACAGAGCAGGCCCTTCGCCGGTCTTGAGATAGTGCGCAATCCCGCGTGCGTGCGCGTCGCGCAGATACTCTGGAATAATCAAGCTGGAAAGGAGTTCTCCCAGCGCTTCCGAGCGGGAATAGCCGAATGTCTTTTCGGCGGCGGGGTTCCATTCCAGCACGCGCTCCTCTTCATCGATCGTGATCACGGCGTCGAGAGCGGCGTCCAGGATCGCGTCCTTGCGCATCTGGGTCTCACGTAAAACCTGCGCGCTGTGAATCCGGCTGGTGACATCCCGGCAGGCGTTGATCGCGCCGATCAAAGCACCGTCTTGATCCAGCAGCGCGGTGATACTGGTTTCCGTGTAAAGAGTGGAGCCGTTCTTGTGGACCAGAGGAATGTCGCCCCACCAGCGTCCATTGTGCTGGAGACCGTCGAGAATATCGGCGATCAGTGGGCCGCTGCTCACCGGCTGATGCAGGACATTGGCCGAATTGCCGATGATCTCCTCGCGTGGGTATCCGGTCAGGGCGACAAAGGCGTCGTTGACCTGAAGGATGACGCCATCGAGATTGGTAATGAGGAGGCAATCGGAAGTGTTTTCGAACGCGAGCGCGAGATGCCCGGTTTTTGTCTCCGCCGCGACTTGTTCGGTGATGTCGCGGACGACAACCGCGACGCCGATCACGCCCTGGGAGCTGGTCACGGGATAATATGAAACAAGGACGTGCCGCTGAGCATCTGTTATTGGGGCAGTGATGGGGGAGCGTCGCTCATCGAGCGTCGCCTCTCCCGCGAGAGCACGCTCCAGGATCGTTTTGCGCTCCGGCCATTGATCGGGGTGCACGGCGGTGGAGACGTGACGCCCTACGTATGTCTCCATCGCTAGGCCGTTGATTTCGCTGAGCCGGCGATTGACGCGGACATAACGGAGGTCCGTGTCGAGAAACACAAATCCGGCCGAATCATGCGTCAGAATCGTCTCCAGATAATCCAGAGACGCTTCCAGTCCGATCCGCTCGTCGATAGGGAAGATCTTCATTACCACGTCGTTGTGCCCCACGGTTTCAAACACGCCGTCGTATCATGCGATACTCGGTTTGAAAGTATTATAACCGAAGACTGGCTTGCAAGGGAAATCTTTGCGCCAAAAGCAAATTTTAATGCTATGAAGGCTTGTTTTGTATTTGCCCGCGATAAGGCAAACTTATTCTGAGTAATTCGTCACACGATTTCTTCCGCCCGATTTGGATCGATACAGAGCCTTGTCAGCCTGATCGATCAGATTGCACTCCACACGGCTTTTTTCACTGAGGGAAGCGACGCCAACACTGACCGTCACCAACCGCTTGCTCCATGCGGCCTGCTGAAACGCCTGACGTACGCGCTCGGCGATGCAGACTGCTCCGGCGGCGTCGGTCTGCGGGAGAAGCATAACGAACTCTTCTCCGCCGTAACGCGCCACCATATCGGTCTCACGAACATTCGTCAGCAGGAGCTTTGCGGACTGCCGCAGGACTTCGTCGCCTTCCGGATGACCGAAGGTGTCGTTGAACTGCTTAAAATGGTCCACATCGAGCATGACAACCGAGAGCGGCTGATGATGGCGCACCGCCAGATCCATTTCCAGAGACAGGCGCTCCTGGAAGGCGCGATGGTTCTTCAGCCCGGTCAAACCGTCCGTCGTCGCCAGCAGTGAGAGAGCGACGTTTGCTTCTTCCAGCTGCGCCTTCTGGTACTCAAGCACGATGGCGTAGTCCTTGATTTGCTGCTCGGCGCGTTTTCGTTCGGTCAGCTCATGCCAGTTCACCAGCATCACGGGGCGCTCACGCAAGGTGACCGGGGTCAGCGTCACTTCCACGGGAAACTCTTCGCCATTTCTTCGCTTGTGTGTCCACTCGAAGCGATGGCGCTTGCTTGCCCAGGCGACTTTATCGATCTCGATCCGTTTCTCCGATGAGCGGCGTCCGTCTGGCTGGAATTCGGGGGACATCAGCGCAGGATGAGAAGAAAGCATTTCCGCCTTGTCCGTGCAGCGGAACATTGTAACCGCAGCCTCGTTGCAGTCGATCAGCCCCGATTTGTCCCAGAACAAATGGCCGTCGCAGGAGTTCTCGAACAGCACGCGGGAGCGCTCCTCCGAGAGCATCCGCTCGGTGACATCCGTCACCGTGCCCGTCAGCCGAACGGTCTTTCCGTCTGGATCCGCGATGGCGGCGCCAGCGACGTGACGCCATTCCAGAGGGCCTTGCGCGGACGCCAGCCGGAGATCGACGGCGAACACAATTCCCTGCTCGATCGCCTGGGTCGACAGCGCGTCCAGCTTGATGGCGTCTTCTGGGTGGTAATGTGCGAGCATGCCCGGGTAATCCGGTTCTCCCTGCGCCGGATCGATGCCCATCAGACGGAACATTTCGCCGGACCACGTAATATCGCCGGTCACAAGATCATAATCCCAGCTCCCCATTTTCGCGACGCGCTGCGCCTCGATCAGCTTGGCCTCGCTCCGTCGCAGCGCATTCTCGGTTTCCTTGCGGATGGTGATGTCCTGAACCGCAGTCACACGGGCCAATTCGCCGCGCCATGGGATCTGGCGTCCACGCAGCTCGGCGCAGAATGTCGAGCCGTCCTTACGCTGACAGAGCGCCTCATAGGCGCCTTCTTCACCATTTCCGTTTTTTTGCGCGATGAGAGCTCGAGACTCGGGGGCGGCGAAGTCGCCTGCGCTTTTGCCGATAATTTCCTGCAGGCTGTCATAACCGAAGAGGGTGACAAACGCGGCGTTGGCGTCCACGATCAGCCCCTTTCGGCTGACGGCGATCCCTTCAAACGAGGCGTCGCTGAGACTTTTCAGACGCTCCTCGCTTTCCGCGAGCGCTTCCTTGGCGCGCCTTTTTTCGGTGATGTCACGGCAGACCGCGCAAATCCCGGTAGGCTTTCCGTCGTCGTCATAAATAACGGACAGGCTCAGTGAGACGTAGAAGCGTTCGCCGTTTTTGCGCACGCGCTCCACTTCTAGAGCTTCAATGCCTCCACGCGCGATGACCTCGCTCGCCAGATCGCCATGGAGTTCGTCGGAGCCCGGTGGGATCAGAATGTCGTGCGAGCGGCCGATCATCTCCTGGGCGCTATAGCCGTAGAGCTGTTCCGCCGCCGCGTTCCAGCTGGCGATGCCGCGCTGGAGATCGCAGCTGATGATGGCGACGCTGGAGGAGGCGACGATGGCTGCTGCGCGCGCTGCTTGATCCATATGCGGGCGCCTCTTTCTGCGCACCCGATAAAATGGCCGGAAGGGCGGGATAACCGCGCCGGCGTTCTCTGCGATTGTTTTCATGACCTGCAAGCATACGCCCGGTGAGCGGGCGAAATTCTCAATACTGATTTGGACCTTGGGAGCCATTCGCCAAGATTTGTTTGTCGTGTGTCTTCTCTCTAAATTATCGGTTTGGCGTTCTTTTTTCTCCAGCAGACGAGCGTCGTAAGAAGTGCATTTGCGTCTCCTCGCTGCGTTCGCCAAGAAGAAAATCTGTTACCGTTACGAGGTATTATTCCACGATTGCCTGTTGTGTTTGTATCGATCTCTTGTCATTATTTGATCTTGTGAGGAACTGTCAGGCTTCGTCGGGCGGCGTAACATTTCCCGCTGCGCGGAGATAATCCGCGAAGTACTGAGGCAGGCCCGCCGCGATCAAATGGGAGCACGCCAATTCCACGTTGTACTTCAGGCGGATCTGCTCGACACTCACTTGATCGCCGTCAACGGTCAGAACGCAGTAGCCCGCGCGTGGATCTCCATCTTTCGGACGACCGACGCTGCCGGTATTGACGAAATGGACGCCGCTGAGCTCGCGGTGGAACGGGACATGGGTGTGGCCAAAGACGATTACGTTGGCTTGCGCGTCGTCGCGCCCCCCAACGGTGAACTTGCTCAAATAGGAATCTGAACGGGTCTCGAAAAGATACTCCGTCGTCGAGGACGGAGAGCCGTGACAGAGCAGCACGTCCAAATCTTCCACTTTGAGACGAATCTGTCGCGGCAGTTCGCGAAGCCAGGTTTTATGCTCGTTGCTCGTGTGCTCACGGGTCCAGAAGAATGACACGTCGCTCATTTTGATATCGAACGGTTTGACGTAGTTGCAGCCGCAAGTCTCGTTCTCGAAGCCGACTCCCTCGTCGTAATTCCCCATGATCGTCGGGCAGCCCATGGATTGAATCAAATCCTGAACCTCGTTGGGCTGCGCCGCATAGCCGCCGATATCACCGAGGCAATAGACGCCGTCGTAATCGCCGTTTCGGATGTGCTCGGCAACGACCTCCATCGCGGGGAGATTTGCGTGAATGTCCGAAAATATCGCCAATCGTTTTGCCATAGCTTTGTCCCTTATTCGCCAATGATCGTGTGCTTAGCTGTGTATCCCGAGTCTATGTCGTCCTGCTCTTTGATCTCGGCCAGCGCGGCGTACAGGTCGTTGGGGGCGTTCTGTGCATGCTGCTCGCCCCCGCGCACGGCTTCGTAGAGCCGTGCGGCGATCAGAGCTCCAACGACGGGGCCGACGATGTAAACCCAATAGTGCGCGAGAGCTGGTCCATGGGAAAAGAGCGCCGGGCCGAGGGAGCGCGCTGGGTTCATTGACCCGCCTGTCAGCGGTCCGCCGATCCAGACATCGAACACTACGGTCAGGCCGATTGCTAGGCCCGGCACGGCGCCGTTAGCTCGCTTATCCGTGGCGACGGCGATGATGACCAGCATCAGGAAGAAGGTGAGCACGGCTTCTATTCCCAACGCCCGCAGCGATGATCCCACTGCTGGAACGTGGACGCCGTGGCCTGGGCCAAAGAGCAGCGCCGCCAGCGCCGCCGCCGCGATCCCTCCCCCGAACTCCGCGAGCAAATAGGGGGCGACGTATCGCCAGGGAAACCGCCCCGCCGAGGCGAACGCCAGGGTTACGGCGGGGTTGAAATGCGCCGCCGAGATATGGCCGAGCGCGTAGATCATCGCCAGCACCACAAGCCCCGAGACCCACGCCGCCGCCGCCAGGCTCGCGTCGCCTCCCGGGGCGTGTCCGGACGCGGACAGCGCGACCGGAGCGAAGACGATCCCAAACGTTCCGATAAATTCCGCCGCATAGCGGTTTCCCATACGATATTTGACCATTCCGTGGCTTTGGCTTCCTCTGGAGTTTCTTCGTTAATCGCCGGAGCAGCAGCTTGGGCCGCAGCACGAAGACGTGTCGGGTTTCGATGCGCGGATGAACGCGCCCATCACCTTGCCGTCCAGCGCTGCCTTTTGCTCTGCGGGGAGGGCGGCGATGTTCTCGGCGCTGCACGCCGTTCCTTCCAGATCGCTAAACAAATAGCGGCGTGTCGGCTCAATGCTCGCGTCCACAAACCCTGCGGCTTTCAGCCGCGTCAGATAATCATTGACTTCCAGCGCGCCGGCGACGCAGCCGACGTAGGATTCCATGTCGCCGCGCACGGCGTCGGGCAGGTCGCCCTCAACCACAACATCAGACACGGCAAAGCGTCCGCCGGGCTTCAGCACCCGGAACGCTTCCCGGAGCACCTGATCTTTGTCGGCCGAAAGGTTGATCACGCAGTTGGAGATAATCACATGAACGCTGGAATCGGGGAGGGGAATGCTTTCGATGTGACCCTTCATGAACGCCACGTTCTTCGCGCCGGCTTCGGCCTTGTTCTTTTCGGCCAGCGTCAGCATCTCGTCGGTCATATCGAGGCCGTAGGCAAAGCCGCTTGGCCCAACACGCCGCGCGGACAGCAGAACATCGATCCCGCCGCCGCTGCCAAGATCCAGCACGATTTCGCCTTCGGCCAGCTGCGCAAGGGCCGTTGGATTCCCGCAGCCCAGCGACGCCAGCAGTGCGGCCTCCGGGATCTGGCCCGCTTCGGTCCGGTCGTACAGATTGCCGGTAATCGCCTCGCCGCCGCAGCAAGAGTCTGACGCGCCGCCGCCAGCGTTTCCGCCGCAGCACGCCGCGCCCTGGCCGTTCAGCACCGTCAGCGCCGCCTCGCCGTACTTCTGGCGAACGATCTCACGAACGTCTTCTCGATCCGTCAATGTGATAATATCAGTCATAGTATTTCTTCTTTCGGATACATTACACGAAATATCGAACTGTTTTTGCGCGAAGCGCATTTTGAAGCTGCTGGGATCGTCTCCATCAGCAGCAGTCGGAATTGCCCACGCTGGGCGTCGTCCCAAAGTACTGGGCCAGCAGGTTGATGGCTTCTGGATTGACGCTGCAGATCATGTTCTTGCCGCGTCGCTCCATCGCGATCAGCCCCGCGAGGCGAAGCTCTTTCAAATGGAAGCTAATGGAAGACGTCACGCGCTCATTGCCCGTGACATGGCAGCAGATATCCCCCACGGTCGGCCCGACGAGCGGGCGCACGTCTCCGGATTCCTCCACCGCCACGGGAGCGCCGCAGGCGCGAAGGAACTCAAAAATGCGCAGGCGGGTCGGGTCGCCGAGCGCCTTGAACATCGCGGTGATGTCTAACTGGTTCATTTGCAGTGTGATCGACATAATATTAACATTTCTAGTATTGTCGAACTGATTATAACTGAGAAGCGATGAACTGTCAACCCTTTGATTGTAAATATTGACAAGGGAAGCTCACGGAGGCATAATACTTCCATCGCCATCGAATGTTTCGCGTCGTTCCACGCTAAGGTAAATACTTTGAAGCAATCTCGATACTATATCGACAATCTGTGCTGCCCTACTGAAGAGCAGATTATTCGAAACCGCCTGACGCCGATGAAGGGCGTGGAGCAGCTCAAATTCAATTTGATCGAGAGAGAGCTCACTGTCTCCCACACGATCGACGATGAACAGAGCATTGTTACGGCGTTAAACGCCATCGGCATGGGGGCGACGCCGCGCGCCGAGGGAGTTTCGCACACACATCCAGAAGCCAATCCGTCGGAAGGACGGGAGCGGCTGCTGCTTGGGCTGTCGGGCTTGCTGGCTCTGGGAGCCGAAGCGATGGTCTGGGCGGGAAATGCGGAGCGTTCGCCGTGGGTGATTGGCGTCGCCGTGCTTTCGCTTTTGCTTGGCGGACGGGAGACGCTGCGCAAGGGATGGGCGTCGGTGCGGACCTTTACGTTAAACATCAACTTCCTGATGACCGTCGCTATTCTGGGCGCCATGGCGATTGGACAATGGCCCGAGGCCGCCATGGTCACATTTCTCTTTGCTCTGGCGGAAAGAATCGAGGCGCAATCGCTGGATCGCGCCCGAGGCGCGATCCGCTCTCTGATGGAGCTTGCTCCCGAAACGGTGACTATCCAGGACGAGGCGGGGCGGTGGTCGGAAGTGGAAGCAAGCCTCGCGCGCGTCGGCCAATTGGCGCGCGTGCGCCCTGGCGAACGGATCCCTCTGGATGGGGACGTCACCGAAGGATACTCCAGCGTTAACCAGGCGCCGATCACCGGCGAAAGCGTTCCCGTGGAAAAGCGCGTCGGCGACGGCGTCTTCGCGGGTTCGGTGAATGAGCGCGGATCGTTCGTTTTTCGCATCACCGCCAACCGTGGAAACACCACGCTGGATCGGATCGTGCGTGCGGTGCAGGAAGCGCAAGGCGAGCGCGCCCCGACCCAAAGTTACGTGGAGCGTTTCGCGCGCTTTTATACGCCAGGCGTGGTCGTGCTGGCGCTTCTAGTCGCGATCGCTCCTACTTTGATCTGGCACGCATCGTTTTCCGTCTGGCTTTATCGCGCACTGGTGCTTCTGGTGATCGCCTGTCCCTGCGCGCTGGTGATTTCCACGCCCGTGACGATCGTCAGCGGGCTGGCGGCGGCGGCGAAGCAAGGCGTTCTCATCAAAGGGGGCGCTTATTTGGAGCAGGGCCGTCTGCTGCGCGCTGTGGCGCTGGATAAGACAGGCACGCTGACGCACGGCAAACCGACCGTGACGGATGTGTCGCCTTTGAATGGCGCCGATCCTAAGGCCGCGCTTCATTTGGCCGCCAGTTTGGACTCTCATTCCGAACATCCCATTGCCGCCGCCATTGCCGCCGCCATTGTCGCCTTCTGGACATCGTCGAACAATACTCCCACGCAAGAACTGCTCGCCGTCACGGAATTCGAGGCCCTCCCAGGGCGTGGCGTCCGTGGCGACATCCAGGGAAAAACGTATTACCTTGGGAACCAGCGTCTCGCGGAAGCAAATGGCGTTCGCGACCCATTCGTGATGGAGGCGCTGGAACGGATGGAGCGCGACGGCAAGACCGCCGTGGCGCTCTTTGTCGACGGCAAAGCGCTGGCGGTTTTTGGAGTGGCCGACACACTGCGCGATACCAGCGCGGAGGCGGTGCGGCAATTACGGTCTCTGGGAGTGACCACGATCCTTCTGACAGGCGACAATCAGACCACCGCCGCCGCCATCGCGCGCGCCGTGGGTATCACCGATGCGCGGGGGGGGATGCTTCCCGAAGACAAGCAATCGGCCATCCGCGAGTTAATCCAGAAATACGGCTCCGTGGGAATGGTGGGCGATGGGATCAACGATGCGCCCGCGCTCGCCCAGGCCACCATCGGCATGGCGATGGGCGCCGCAGGAACGGATACGGCCCTGGAAACGGCGGATGTCGCGCTGATGCGGGATGATCTCCGCAAGCTTCCCTTCTTCCTGCGACTGAGCCGACAAACGCACGCCATCCTGGTTCAGAATATCGCGATCGCCCTGGGGATCAAGATAATCTTTCTCACACTGGCGATGTTTGGGGAGGCGACGCTCTGGATGGCGGTGTTCGCCGATATGGGCGGCAGCCTGCTCGTCGTCATGAATGGGCTTCGCCTCGTACGATTTCGCGATCGCGACCAGAACAAAATCAGAATGGGTGTGTGATGGAAGAAATCATCTTGATCTTAAAGGCGCTGGCGGATCCCACGCGATTGGAAGTATTCCAGTGTATCCGAGGCTGTGGCGGCTCGGCAGGCTATGACATCGGCACGGGGATGTGTGATGGCGGTACCGAAGGCGGAGTGGCTGTGTGCGACGTGAAGTGCAAAGTGCCGTGTGCGCCCAGCACCCTCACGCACCACCTCAACGTTCTGCGTGATGCGGGGTTGATCGAAACGCAAAAACGTGGCCGCGTCGTCTACGCCTGCGTGCGCGCCGAAGCGATCCAGAAAATTGCGGCGTTCTTCGCCCCGGAAACCAAGTAAGTTGTGTGTTGGTGAAGCGGAGGGGGTTAGTCTGAGCCATGCTATTGTGCTTCACTTACCTTGTGGTGGTGACGTGCGGCGTTTGGTCTTCTTGCTCCGAGCCGTCGAATAATTGTGGAACCGAGCTGCGAGCGTCCCAGGACGAACACGCAGATGCTTGCGAGAGACGTCGCCGATGCGGCCGCCCAGCGGAACTTCCAATCCCGCGCTTTTGGAGAATCCGATGCGCTGGCTGGCGTATACACTGCGATGTCCTACGATCAAGTAGGCCGTGCAGGCGCACAGAGCGGCGTACACGCCGAGTGGCGCAGGAAGCAGTTCGATCCCCATGACCGACGCTGCGATCGGCGTGTTGGTCGCCGCAGCAAGTACAGCCACGAACCCAAACGCGGCGAAGACGCCCACGGGCAGTCCCAGATGCGCGGCGAGTGCGGCGCCCAGTGACGAGCCGATAAAGAAGAGTGGGGTGACAATCCCCCCGCTGCCGCCCGTTTCGAGCGTGATCGTGGTGGTCACGATTTTGATGGCGAACGCCGCCAGCGCGAGATGAGCCGTTCCGTTCATCGCGTCGTCGATCACGCCTGTGCCCAGTCCCGCATACTGTTCTCCGAACACACGGTACATCAGCGCCAGCATCACGCCGCCCATGGCGGCCACGGCGTAGGGATAATCGCGAAAGCGGCGCAGCGCGCTATCCGTACGGCGCAGCACGCCGATCATGACGCGGGCGGTCAAGCCAAAGATGACGCCGAACAAGAGCGAAAGCAGCACAAGGACGGCAGGGCTGAGGCGCCCCAAATCCTGATGCTGCATGGGGATAGGCGGAGCGACGCCGCAGACAAGGTGGGCCATAATGCCGGCGATAAGACATGGAAACAGCACGGGATATTCGATGCGCCCAAGATAAAGAACCTCGATTCCGAACAGCGCTCCCGAAACGGGAGTACCGAAAACCGCCGCGAAACCAGCCCCGATGCCGCAGATGACCAGCCTTCGTCGATCAGCGTCCGAGAGTCGCAGCAGATCGGCGAACCCGCTCGTGATCGCCGCACCGATCTGTGCGCATGGCCCTTCCTTGCCCACCGAACCGCCAAACGCCAGCGTCAGCACGGTTCCCAGCAGCTTTACGGGGGCCACGCTCAAGTCGATTCTCCCGCTTCGGGTATGAACGGCGGTAATCACCGCTTCCGTGCCGTGTCCTTTCGCCGATGGAGCAAAAGTGCGGATCAGCCATACGCAAAGCGGGAGCGCCAGCGGCAGAACGAAGTAGTAGTGGAATGCACCCGCATCCAGCAGGTGGGCATGAAACGTCGCCCATCCGAGCGCCGTAAGGAAGAGCTTTGTCCCAAGCCCCACGCATAGCCCTGCGATGGCTCCGAGCAACGCCCATTTGATGGTGCTGATGAACAATGCAGCATGCTCTGTATACCAGGAAAAAGATGTGTCGAGATCGTCGGATGCGGAGAGCTGCGGAGCGGATATCGATTCTATTTCGCCAAGGTCCATGTCGGTCATTGTGTCACTGTCTCCGGCGCCGTGAACCTCTCGGAGCCATCCTCCTCGATGTCTGTCGCGCCTTTCAAATTATGCACGGAGCAGAACTCTTCGATCAGGACAAGGATTTTTCCGATGCGTGGCCCGCGCACGGAGTAGATGCGAGAGGAGCGATGCGCTTCGACCTTAACGACACCCGCGCGGGCTAAAATCGCAAGGTGCTGAGAAGTACCCGATTGCGCGAGATCCAGAGCAGCGGCAACCTCATTTACGGACTTCGGTCCTTCGCAAAGAAACTCAGCGATCCGCAGTCGCGTCGGGTGTCCAAGAGCGGCGAATAGTGCGCTCGCCCTTTCCAATGTCTCGACTTCCATTACAATTCCTTTGATATCTGATAGATTTATAATATTATAATACCATAATATTTATTAGCCTTTGTGGACGCCACAAATCAAATGACGGCGCCGATGGGCAAAACCATCGGCGCCGTCACGTTACTGGACAAGCAAATTAGCGTGCATGTTCGGCATAAGGATCGCTGGCATCCGCTTCTTCCTTCAGAAAGTCTTTAGCGGCGTCGTGAGCGCTGAGGGCGTTCTCGAATTGTGCTTTGTAGAGATTGTAGTACAATCCGCCTTGCGCCAGCAGATCGGCGTGCTTGCCTTGCTCGACGATTCTGCCTTGATCCATGACGATGATAGAATCTGCATGCAATATCGTCGAGAGGCGGTGCGCGATGATCAGGGTCGTGCGTCCGACCATTAGGCGGTTCAGCGCCGTTTGGATCAGCTGCTCGCTCTCGCTGTCGAGGGCGGAGGTGGCTTCGTCGAGGATCAAGATGCGCGGGTCGCGTAAGAAGGCGCGGGTGATGGCGATGCGCTGCTTCTGTCCGCCGGAAAGCTTGGTCCCGCGCTCGCCGATCTCCGTATCGTAGCCGTCGGTTTGGTTTTCGATGAAGTCGTGCGCGTTGCCGGCGATGGCGGCTTCGACGATCGCGTCGTCGTCGGCGTCGGGGCGGCCATACAGAATATTATCCCGGATGCTTCCCGTAAAGAGAATATTGTCCTGGAGCACCATGCCGATGAATGAGCGGAACCAGCTCTTCTTGAAGTCCCGGATATCGCGGCCGTCCACGCGGATCGCGCCTTTGGTGACATCGTAAAGACGGGGGACTAACTGGATCAGAGTCGATTTGCCCGCGCCGGATGGGCCGACGAAGGCGACGACTTCGCCGGGTTCAATCGTCAGGCTGATATCTTTGAGAATGGGATTCTCATCGTATCCGAACCAGACGTGATCGAATTCGACCTTGCCCTGAATCCGGGGCAGGGTGATCGCGTTTTCCTTCTCCTTGACCTCCGGGCAGATATCGAAGATCTGGAAGATCCGCTCAATCGCGGCGCTGGCGTTGGAAATAACCGCCGCAAGGTCCGTGATGCGCTGGAGCGGCCCGTAGAACGTTCCTAAAAAGGCCCAGAACATCAACAGCGTGCCGGGCGTGAGCTTCCCGTGCAGGACTTCCAAGGCGCCAACCCAGACGACGATGACCGGGGCGATCGTCGTCAAAAGGTTCGACATCGCCATATTGAACGAGGCGAGGCGCACCGCCGTGACCTGGCGGGTGAGCAGAGAGCGGTGCAGCCGATGGAAGAGGCGCACTTCGCGCTTTTCCTGCGCGAAGGCCTGAACGACGGTGACGCCGCTCATCTTCTCCTGCACCTGCCCGGACATCTCCGACAGGCCCTCCTGAACGGCGTGGGACGCCTTACGGATCTGCTGGCCGAATAATCGCACGCTTATGATCCACAGCGGCAGCACGGCAAAGGCCGTGAGCGCCAGCTTGCGGTCCAGGGTCAGCAAAAATCCCCCCAGGATGATGATAGAGAGCGAGTCCATCCAGAGGTTGGTGCAGGCGTTACCGATAAAGTTTTGTGCGAGCGCGACGTCGCTGGTCAGGCGCGAAACGATGCTGCCCGAGCGCTCGCGCTGGAAGTACGACAGCGACAGTGATTGGATATGCTCGTAAAGGTCGTTGCGCAGCTTGAAGATGACGCGCTGGCCGCCGATCCCGGCGAAGTAGGCGCGGAAGAAAACAAGTACGCCCCAAAACGGCAGGAAGACGAGCAGCGATCCCAGCAGAGTTTGGATACGCGCGGCCTTCGAGGCGCCCATTCCGACCGTGTGGGCGAGGTACCAATCGAGCGCGCGGAACAGGACGTTGCTTTTCGCGGCGGACGCCGCGCCGGCGCCGCCATTGCCCAGAATATGGTCGAGGACATACCCGACCGTCGTCGGAATGAGATTGGGGACCAGATAAATCGTGACGCCGCAGAGCGAGGCGATCACGAAAAAGTGCGCGGATGGTTTGAGATAGGCCAGAAAGCGCAGCATCGCCTGCCGCTCTCGCTTCGGATCGCGCTCGATTTCATCGGCGCGCCGCGCGATTGCGTCCGCGATCGCATCCCGTTTCCTGGCCTTGCGTAAGTTCGGTGGTTTCCCGGCGGTGGACAGCATCGGACATGGCTCCTTCGTGTCGATCGTTTCGGACGTTTCACTACCCCATTTTATTCCAACTCGCGTGATAAATGGATTGTTCCCGGGATTCGTGAAAAATTGAACAAACTTAAGCGCAAAAAACGCTTCTTGCTTTCATTGCCGTTCGTTTACGGAGAGCGTCTTGTGAACTCCAGGTGGTATATTAATTCCGTGAGCTAGGTATTAATGTTGAGTGCGGGAGCTGTCCGCGCCGAAGGCTGAAGAAGTATATGGAGACGCATCGGAGACGGATGATTTTGGAAGGAAGCGAGAAGGCGGCCACGGGCGGCAAGCGGCGTTCAACGATCGGCGATGTCGCCGTGCGCGCCGCTGTGTCGCGCGCCACGGTTTCGAATTATTTGAATGATAAGGGGCGGATGAGCGCCGAGACGCGCGTGCGTATTCAGGCGGCCATGGACGAACTCCACTTTACGCCGAGCGCTCTGGTCCGCGCGATCCGCAAGCAGCGCACGCGCATCCTGGGCGTCTTTATCTTCGGCCTGAGCAGCCTGGATCAGAACATCGGCGTGGCTCTGACACCCCATCTTTTGGCGGGGATCAGCAAGGCCGGCGACGCCGCCGGCCACAACCTTCTGCTTTATACTGGATGGACCCAGACCGCCGACCGGCACTCAGCGCTGGAATATCTGGATGGGCACATCGATGGCTTGATCTGGGTGGCGCCGCCCCTGCATAATCCAACGCTGGAGCGTGTGGCCGAAGCCGGCCTGCCGGTAGTTGCGCTGCTGACGCGCCACGTGCCGGAGGGCGTCGGGTATGTGAATGTCGACAACGTCGGCGCGGTCGCGCAGATGGTGGGAATGCTGGCCGCGCAGGGCCATACGCGCATTGGCTATATTGGCTCCGTGCACGACTCGAATTTTGTTGACCGCCGCGATGGGTATCGTCAGGGCATGCGTGAGGCGGGGCTTCCCTGTGATCCGGACTTGGAAAAGATTGGCCTCGCAGCGGATGAGTTCTCCCAGCAGGCGGCGTCAGAGTGGCTGCTGCTGGACGAGCGTCCCACCGCCGTGATTGCGGGCGACGATACCTGGGCCGCCGCGACCGGCAGACAGTTCGAGCTCGCCGGCCTGCGGATTCCGGATGATATCTCCATCACCGGCGTCAACGACACCCCGGACGCCCAATCGATGTTTGGCGGCCTGACGACGATCCGTCAGCCATTTCGGGACATGGGCGAACTGGCGGTGGAGCGCCTGGTGGCGATGATCGAAGGCGCGCCGGTGGACGAGTGTCGGATCACCGTCACGGCGGAAATCGTGGCGCGGACTTCGACACGCGCGCTTACCCCTTGACTGCGCCCGCCGTCAGCCCCGCGACAAACTCCTTCTGGAGCAGTACAAAGAGCAGCACCACCGGCAGCACGCCCAGCAGCGTGCCGGCCATCAGCATGCCGTACTGAGTCTGGTAGAGACTTACCAGCTGATTGAGTCCGATCGGCAGCGTGAACAATTCTGCGTGGTGCAGGATGATCTGGGGCCACAGGAAGCTGTTCCAGGCCCCCATGAAACTGATCAGGCAGAACGCACCGATCATCGGGCGTGAAACCGGCATCACGATGTCCCAGTAGATCTGAAACTCCGAGCAGCCATCAATGCGCGCCGCCTGCAGAAGCTCGTCCGGAATCTGCTGGATCGACTGACGAAACAGAAATATTCCGAAGACGCTCACCGCTCCGGGCACGATCAGTCCCGCATAACTGTCCACCATTTTCATGTGGTAAAGCAGATCGTACTGCGGGGCCATCGTCAGTTGTCCGGGCAGCAGCAGGGTGGCGAGCATGATCCCCACGATGACATTCTTGCCCTTGAACTCATACTTGGCGAGCGCGAAGCCGGCGAGCGAGGAAAAGAACAGCTGCGCCATCACCGAGACACTGGTGACAAATACGCTGTTGACCAGATATCGCGCGAATGGGGACTTCGTAAAAAGATCGTGATACTGCGAAAGCGTGAAACGGCTGAGCGGCGGGAAGAACGTGTAGTGAAACATGTCGTCCGAACTTTTCAGCGTCGCCGCCACCAGCCAGACCAACGGGGTGAGCACGATCAGAGCAGCCGTCACCATCAGGATGATGATCGCCGTTCGCCCTAGCTGTACGGATTGAGAATTCATTTCGCCTCCCCCTTCCAGACGCCCGTCACACGCATCTGGACCAGACTGATCAGCAGCACTCCGATTGCGAGCGTCCAGCCCACTGCTGAGGCGTATCCCAGATCCCCCGTCACAAAACCATTATTATAAAGATACATGACGACTGTAAGACCGGCATTGTTGGGCCCGGCCGAGTTGCTCAGCATGGTGTAAGGCAGTTCAAACAGCTGGAACGAACCGATCGTGGTGGTCACAAGCACGAAGGTCGCCACCGGGCGGATGCCGGGCAGCGTCACCGCCAGGAACTGCCGCCACGGTCCGGCTCCGTCGATCATCGCGGCCTCATAAAGTTCCTTATCCACCGCCTGAAGCGCCGCCAGAAAGTAGATCATATTGAAGCCGACATAAAGCCACAGCGATGTCAGTACGATCGCCGGCATCACCAGCGCCGGGTTTGAGAGCCATTTGGTGTCCAGCGGCAGGCCGATGAGGGCGTGCAGCGCTTTGTTGAGCAGACCGTACTGGGGCGCCAGCAGGACCGAGAACAGCACGCCAACAAACACCTGTCCCAGCAAGTTGGGTGAGAAGAACGCCAAACGCAGGAAGGTGCGGCCGGGCAGCCAGCGCTGGTTGAGCAGGATCGCCAGCCCCAGCGCAAATGGAATCTGCAGCACGACCGACCAGAAGGCGAAGACAAGCGTGTTCCAGACGGCGGTATGGAAGTCTGGATCGGCGAACAGGAACTCAAAGTTCTTCAGGCCCACGAACACCTGGCTCTTCGGCCCATTCGTGGCGTAAAAGGCCAGGATCAAGCTGCGTATGATCGGCCAGACGCCAAACACGGCGAACAGGATCATAAACGGCGAGACAAACAAATACGGCGTGGCCTTATCGGAGAGAGGCCGCCGCCCGGGACGCGGCCCGCTTCCCGAAGCCGCCTGCGCCGCGGGACGGCCTGCGAGAATATTGCTCAATAGGGATTCCTTCCGGCCATGGCGCGGACCTGATCGGCGCGCAGCTTCAGTCGTGAGCGAACATAGCTTTCGAACTGGGCGTCGCCGTGGTCAACATAACCGTGGACATTGTAGTAGTGGACGCAGTCGATCAGCGCCTGGCTGAACTTGTCCGTCGCCGTCTGAATCACCGGGCTGCTATAGTGCGGCGGGACTTCGGGAGCGAGACGGATGTAGGATTCGCCGGTCTTCTCATTGCTCCAGTAGGCGCTGCGCTCATGGAAGGCCGGATCTGCCCAGAGATCTTTGACCGGCGGCAGGATGTTTGTCGCGCGGTATCGCTCGGCGACTTGCGTCTTGTCGAGAAGCAGGAACATCGCCAGCTTCCAGGCGAGATCCTGATGGTTGTTATGTTTGGTGAGTCCCACCATGGTGCCGCCCCAGGTGGTGGTTTGGGGGCCGTTGGGCGCGGCCAGCGGTACGGGCATAAGCCCCATCTTGCCCTTCATATGCGAGACATCGTTTTCGAAGGTTTTGGAGCGCCAGTCGGGGCAGATGTAGCAGAGCATATAGCCGTCTTCCACGGCCTTGGTCTGCACCTGCCCGAAGTAGCCGACGTTGCTGGCGATCTTGTGCGGCCCGGCGACGAGCGGGACGTACCAGCACATCGTCTGCACCGCGATCTCGTTGTCCATGATCACGCGGCCGTTTTCGTCGAAGTATCCGCCGCCGCGCTGGAACAGCAGCGGCTCCAGCACGGTGGCGTCGCTGTCGGACATCTCCATCATATAGCGCTTGTTCGGGATGGTCATCTTGCGGCCGACTTTGACGAAGTCATCCCAGGTTTTGATCTGAGACACATCCACGCCGGCCTTCTCGAAGATGTCCCGGCGATAAGCGAGCTGCACGGCGTGGACATCATGCGGGAGACCATAGATATGGCCCCGGTTCGTGTATGGCGAAAATCGCGCATGCACCATCCGATCCCAGAGCGGCGGCGCGCCGTCTGGTCCGGGCGCATGGATACGAGGACCGAGATCGACGAGGCCGATATCCTTGGTAGGCCCCCGAAAGAGCGTCCCCGACTGCCCAATCTCCATTTCGAAAATATCCGGTACGTCTAAGTCCGCAAGCATCGCCGCCTGCATGCGGGAAGATAGAGCGTTCAGCGACACCAGCTCCAGATCGACGGTGACGCCGGGGTTCTGGCGCTCGAACTCCGGGATCACCTTTTTGTACGAGTTATAGTGCGTGTTCGCATACGTCCAGTATGTGAGCGTGGCGTGATGTTTGGGCGCGGGCTGCAGGGATAGCCACGCGCCCGACGCCACGGCCAGCATCAGGATACTGAAGGCGGCTCTGCCGAATGGAAAGTATCTCATGGTGTTGTTTTGATCGCCGCTTAAACTAAATCGTCACGACGAGCGAGTTCTCGCCCGCCGCCGGCAGCGCCAGCGCGCCGCGCTCGCCGGTTTCGAACGAACCGCCGTCTACGGTCTCGATGTTTGTAATCCCCATCAGCCGCAGCCGCCAGTTCTGGGCGGCGCCGTCTATCGACGCCGTGATCTTGCGGCCGCTCTTTGTGACCGTGAGCGTCGCGCCCGTCTCTCCCGTGAGGGTGGGAACGGACACACGGACATTTGCTCCCTCGGACAATTCGTAGACCTGGAACTCCACGCCGGAAGCGAAGTCGTAGTCTGGACGCTCGTCATCCGCCCCGACGGGAATGATGGAGTTTGGACGGACGAAGAGCGGTAGGCTCAGGAAGCTGTGTTCTTCGCGGATCCACCGTGGCCCATCGATCGTACGGCCGGTCAGATATTCGCTCCAGCGGCCTTCGGGCAAATAATAGCTCACCGCGCCGTCCTGAGAGAAGACGGGGGCGATCAGCAGAGAGCCGCCGAGCAGATATTGGCGGTCGAGATACTCGCAGCCCGGATCGTCCGGGAACTCCAGCATCATGGCGCGCATCATGGGGACGCCTGTCTCATGCGCTTCGATGGCGGCGCTAAAGAGATAAGGCATCAGGCGGCACTTGAGCTTGGTGAAGAATCGAAGGACGTCCACGGCTTCGTCGTCATAGACCCACGGGACCCGGTAAGACGAGCTGCCGTGCAGGCGGCTGTGCGGCGAAAGCAAGCCGAAGGCGACCCATCGCTTGTAGATTTCGGCGGGCGGAGTTCCCTCGAAGCCGCCGATGTCGTGGCTCCAGAAGCCGAAGCCCGACAGGCAGAGTGAGAGGCCGCCGCGCAGGCTGGCGGCCATGGCTTCGAAATCGGAGGCGCAGTCGCCGCCCCAGTGGACCGGGAACTGCTGGCAGCCGGCCGTGGCGGAGCGAGCGAACAGGACCGCCTCGCCCTCGCCGCGCTCCTCGCGCAGTAAGTCAAAGACGGTTTTGTTGTAGAGATAAGCGTAATAGTTATGCATTGCCGACGGATCGGAGCCGTCATGATAAACGACATCGGTCGGGATGCGTTCGCCGAAGTCGGTCTTGAAGCAATCAACACCCTGGTTCAGCAGCGCGCGCAGCTTGTCCTGGAACCAGCGGCAGGCGTCCGGGTTCGTGAAATCGACGACCGCCATGCCCGGCTGCCACTGGTCGGTCTGCCAGACCGAACCGTCCGCGCGCTTCAGCAGATAGCCGCCCGCCTTGCCTTCGGCGAAGAGCGGGGAGCGCTGGGCGATATACGGGTTGATCCAGACGCAGATTTTCAGGCCGCGTTCTTTGAGACGCGCGAGCATCCCGGCGGGATCGGGGAAGACGCGAGTGTCCCACGCAAAGTCGCACCAGTGGAACTCGCGCATCCAGAAGCAGTCGAAGTGGAAGACGTGCAGGGGGATGTCGCGGTCGGCCATGCCCTGGATAAAACTGGTGACGGTCGCTTCGTCGTAGCTCGTGGTGAAGGAGGTCGTCAGCCACAGCCCAAACGACCACGCCGGCGGGAGCGCCGGGCGGCCCGTCAGCGCGGTATACTTCTCCAGGATCTCCTTAGGGCTGGGGCCGTAGATCACGAAATACTCCAGCGACTGGCCGGGAACGCTGAATTGAACGCGCGCAACTTTCTCGGAACCGATCTCAAACGAGACGTTTTCGGGCTGGTTGACGAAGACGCCGTAACCGCGATTGGTGATGTAGAACGGCACGTTCTTATACGCCTGATCGCTGCCCGCGCCGCCGTCCTTATTCCAGGTTTCCACGACCTGCCCGTTCTTGACAAACGAGGTGAACCGCTCGCCCAGACCGTACACGCACTCGCCGACGCCCAGCGAAAGCTGCTCGTGGATGTATGCGCCTTCGCCTTCGACCTCCGCCAGTCCAATGCCTTTATTTCCGCTGCTGGTGATGACCCGCCCATCCTCCGCGAGGAAGTCGAGCGCCCAGTCCGTGCGATTGATCCGCGCCGTCAAGGCGCCGCTGGTGAGGGAGGCGTACTGATCGTCGCTCCGCGCTGCCGCCTGCGCGCCTTCGTCCAGGGTGATGGGAAAGCGCAGAGCGTCTTCACACTCGCCGCTGTAGTGCGTTAGTCGCACTTGAATCACGTCGGCAATCGGCGAAGAAAGCCGCACGGTGATGAGAGGCCCTGTGAGCGTATCGCCTCGGTGGCGGATCTTATGAGCCGGAGCGTAAGCCGTGACGGACGTATCCGTCGTGTCGATATCGTACGCCTGCGCCGGGTGATAAGTCCGGACCCCTTCGCGTGTCATCCAGTTTCCATCGGTGAACTTCATAGTGGGACCATTATACTATTGGTCTGCGGCAAAAGCAAGGGTATTTTTACATGAATTATCGATAATTTTATTTTTGAATTAACGGTAATTTATTTCCAAAACCACTTGACTCGCTGATAATTCGGTGTTAGAATGATTTCACGTTCCCGGAAATTCATCATCCGGATCCGGTTTTTTCGGAGCTACGTTCGTAGGAGAAGGTAAATACCATGAACCGATCATCATTCATTTCTCGCAGCAAGCTCAAAGGCTTCACACTGATCGAGCTGCTCGTTGTTATTGCTATCATTGCAATTCTCGCCGCAATTCTCTTCCCGGTCTTCGCACAGGCTCGTGAAAAAGCGCGCCAGATCTCTTGCGCCTCCAACATGAAGCAGATCGGCCTTGGCGTCATGCAGTATGTCCAGGACTATGACGAGGCATTCCCCTTTGCCATTGACGACACCAACGGCAACCAGTGGAATTCCGGCCTGGTAAACCACTGGCAGGGTGCGATTGTTCCCTACATCAAGGCCAACGGCGTCTTCGCCTGCCCTGACGATCCGGGCGCTGGACAAGTAGTGTCCCCATCCCCAGGCTGGAGCATTGGCATCGCCTCCTCCTACGGCGCCAATGCCACTGTCGGGTATACCTTGGAAAATGGCTGGCAGTCGGCGCTTCAGGGCGTTTTTGGCATTACCAGCTGGAACTACGCGAATGGCCGTACGCCTACCCTAGCGCGTATGAACCGTCCTGCGGACACCATTATGATCGCGGAACAATACAACTCCGACCTCCTGAAGATAACTGGGAACACCATCGGCAACACGACCGCATTCGGTGGAAATGGCGTGTTCGTTGCCGACTGGTATAACGGAACTCCGGGCCAGAGCAGCAATCCAACAGCGGCATACCCGAAAGGGACCAATGAGTCCAATTCAACTCACCACGTTGGCAATACCATCTCGAACTATTTATTCGTCGATGGTCATGTCAAGGCCATGCGCCCCATTCAGACCAACCCGCAGCCACCGACGGGCTGGGACTCCAACGGGCATGCGCTGTCGAACATGTGGGACGCCACACGCCCGTAATCACACGACAGATCCGAAAGGCGGGAAAGCCCGCCTTTCGGTTACAGGAATTGAAGATGAATAGTAGTTTTCGGATCGTCTCCCTTGCAGCAGGGATTGCTTTGGTCGTTTTCGCTGGCGGCTGCTCCAGCAAGAGTGGGCCGAGCACGGATGACCTAGCGCAGCAGCGCAAAGACGTGCTTGGAACGCCTCCACCTCCCGGGGCCGCCGCGGACATGGCGGCAAAGATGCGCGCCCAAGGCATGGCAAATCAGCAGCAAGCCCAGCAGGCGGCCCAGCAGCAAGCCCAGCAGGCGGCCCAGCAGGGCGGCAAGCAGTGATTTGTCCCATCCCTATTCGGCTGGCGTCTGGAATGCCGGCCGAATAGGGATGTTTGGCGCTACGACTATTGACACCGTGGCGATGCGCCCAGCGGTGAACCGTAGCGGTTGAGATTAGAAACCGTCCAGACAGCTTACGATACGTTTCGCGACTGGCTCGGACCCGGAGACGTTGTTTTTAATTGGTGGATGCGTTAGAATGGAATTGCATGCGGTTGCTTATCTTTGCGGATTGGCATCGTAGGAACTTGCTGATACTGATGAATAAAGGGTGACGGCAGATATTATCTCATGAGACGTACCAACGCACCGACATTAAAAGACGTTGCCCGAGAGGCGGGAGTGGCCGCGATGACCGTGTCCGTGGTGCTGAATGGCGCCCGGTCGGGCACCCGCGTC
>NZ_JBDSQY010000296.1:0-16879 GCF_039929585.1 Capsulimonas sp. | reverse complement strand
TGAAAACCCAAGGACAACGGCTAATTTTGTCCGTCCGGCACGGACGGTTAGCGGCTCCTGACGCTCCCAGGCGTGGGTTTCATACCCGCGATCCGAACATCCTGACGGCCACGTTTCATACTCGCGTTTCCTAATGTGTGTGTGTTTTATACCCGCGGGCCGATCACCCCGGCGACTGCGTTTCACACCCGTAGGTTGCCCGGCGTTCATAACTGGGATTTTGAAATTGGGCTGTTGCAACATTCAAGAGTATAATATCATCTGTACTGCCAAGCAGGAGGAATTTTCTATGGCGAAAACAATGTTCGAAAAGATCTGGGAGGCGCATGTCGTGCGCGAGGCGGAGGGTCAGACGCTGCTCTACATCGACCTGCACCTCGTCCACGAAGTGACGTCTCCCCAGGCGTTTGAAGGCCTGCGTCTGACGGGCCGTAAGGTCCGCCGCCCCGATCTGACGGTGGCGACCATGGACCACAACGTCCCGACCACCAGCCGATTACTGCCGATCGCCGACCCCATCTCGCGGCTTCAAATGGACACGCTTTCCGAGAACTGCAAAGAGTTCGGCGTCACGCTCTACGACCTGCACAACAAGAAGCAGGGTATCGTCCATGTCATTGGACCCGAGCAGGGCCTGACCCAGCCGGGCATGACCATTGTCTGCGGCGACAGCCACACCAGCACACACGGCGCATTCGGCTCGCTCGCGTTCGGTATCGGCACCAGTGAAGTCGAGCACGTGCTTGCGACCCAGACACTGCCGCAGACGCGGCCGAAGACGATGGAGATCCGCGTCGACGGCCAGCTTGGACCGGGCGTCACCGCCAAGGACGTTATCCTCGCCATCATCGGCAAGATCGGCACCGACGGCGCCACAGGATACGCCGTGGAGTACACCGGCGAAGTCATCCGCAGCCTGTCCATGGAAGGCCGCATGACGATCTGCAACATGAGCATCGAAGCCGGCGCGCGCGCCGGTATGATCGCTCCCGACGCAAAGACGTTCGAATACGTCAAGGGCCGCCCGTTCGCGCCGCAGGGCGCCGACTGGGACGCCGCCATCGCCGAGTGGAGCGCGCTGCCGACCGACGAAGGCGCTGCCTTTGACACGCTCGTCACCCTGCACGCCGACGACATCGCGCCGTACGTCTCCTGGGGCACCAGCCCCGGCATGGTCGCGCCGATCACCGCCAATGTCCCCGCACCCGAGGACATTGAAGACGAAGCCGACCGCAAGGCCACCGAGCGCGCCCTGGAGTACATGGGCTTGACTGCCCGTACCCCGCTGACTGAGCTGATGCTGGACAAAGTCTTCATCGGCTCCTGCACCAACGGACGCATTGAAGACCTGCGCGCCGCCGCCGCCGTCGCCAAGGGACACAAGGTCAGCGACCGTGTCCATGCGATGGTCGTTCCCGGCTCCTACATCGTCAAAATGCAGGCCGAAGCCGAGGGCCTGGACGTTGTCTTTAAAGAAGCGGGATTTGATTGGCGCGAGGCGGGATGTTCGATGTGTCTGGCGATGAACCCGGATATTCTTCAGCCGGGCGAGCGCTGCGCATCCACTTCGAACCGCAACTTCGAGGGACGCCAGGGCAAGGGTGGCCGAACACATTTGGTGAGCCCGCAGATGGCCGCCGCCGCGGCCATAGCGGGTCGGCTGGTGGACATTCGGGATTGGGACAAGGAGTAATCGATGGAAAAGTTCACAACATTGACCGGGATCGTCGGACCGCTGGACCGCGCCAATGCCGACACCGACCAGATCATCCCGAAGCAGTTCCTGAAGCGGATCGAGCGTACGGGCTTCGGCCAGTTTCTCTTCTTCGACTGGCGCTTCTTAGATGATGGGAAGACTGAGAACCCGGAGTTCGAGCTGAACCAGCCGCAGTACAAAGGCGCGACGATCCTGCTCGCCGGCAAGAACTTCGGCTGCGGATCCTCGCGCGAGCACGCGCCATGGGCGCTCGAAGACTACGGCTTCCGATCCATCATCGCGCCGTCGTACGCCGATATCTTCTACAACAACTGTTTTAAGAACGGCATGCTCCCGATTGTCCTTCCCGAAGAGACTGTCAAGGAGCTGATGACCAAGGCGCAAACCGAGCCTGGCTACCAGATGACGATCGACCTGCCGACGCAGACGATCACCGACAGCGACGGTCTGAAGCTGTCGTTCGAAGTGGACGCCTTCCGAAAGCACTGCCTGCTGAACGGCCTGGACGACATCGGCCTGACCCTCCAGCATGAGCCCGACATCACGACGTACGAGAACAAGCGCCCATCGTGGAAAACCGGCGCGGCGCAGCCCGTCGCCGCTTAAAAACGAACGCTAGACCAAATGCAAAAGGCCGCTCGCAAATCGCGAGCGGCTTTTTCTGTGTCGTCTCCATTATGGCGCGGGCGACAGCGCCGCGTCGCGCTCCGTCTGCGCCATGGTTTCGCCGCGCTTGCTGAGAAACGGCCGTTCGCAGGCAAGGAAGAAGAGATAGCAAAGGGCGACGATGATCGGCAGGGATGGAAAGACCATCAGCAGAAATTCCGTAAACCGCGACAAATGCAGCGGATGGATCGCGTATTGCCAGATCAGCTGAATCAGCGGGCCATGCATCAGGTAAATCGAATAGGAGAAGGCCCCGAGAAACGCCAGCGGACGCCACGCACACAGCCGATGCGGCCAGCAGCGAGGGTTGACGCTCATCCAAACGAGCAGAGCGGCGCTCCATAAACCGAAAAAGAAGCTCATCAATTGGACGGAAAGTGGGACGCCATTCGCCACTGGCAGCACGGACAAGACACACACTACCACTGTTCCAACCAGCGTTACGCACGCCCAGCCCCTGGAACTGCGCCAGCGCCGTAACATGCGATCCGGCGAAAAAGAGAGATGCGCCGCCAGCATCCCCAGCGTGAACAGTCCGACATAGTACGGCGACAAGCCGGTCATTCCGGTGTCGATCACCCGGTGCCAGGGAGACCAGGACAGCACAAACCAGACGGCATAGGAAAGCAGCACAGCCGCCACGGCGGTCTTGACTGGGCTCCACTTCCGAAACAGAATGACCAGGAGCGGAAAGAGAAAGTAAATTCTCCACTCCACCGCCACGGACCACAGCACATGGTTGATCTGAGCGTCATGACGCAAATCCTGCAGGAGCAGCAGATGACGCGCCAGCCCGGGAATAGTCACTGGCACGGAGCCGTCCCAATGGGTTCCGGTCTTATGGCCGATCCACAAGTAAATCAGCAGCAGCGACGCCGCGATCGTGAGGTAGTAAGGCGGCAGAATACGGCGCGCTCGTTTCCAGTAAAAACGAATCGCGCCGCCGTGCAGCGCGCCGTCTCCCCTCGCCACGGGAAGCATCAGACAGAATCCCGACAGGACGATAAAGACGTCGACAGCCGCGTGGCCAAATTGCAGGGGGGATACAAGCAGCATGCCAAGCGGCGAGGAGCCGGTCAGGGGGCGCTGCGTATACATGTGGGCGAGAACGACATAGATCGCCGCCAGCGCGCGCAGGCCGTCAAGATAAGCCAGATGAACGCGCGGCGCGGGCGGCGACAGATCGCCAGCCGCGTCAACTTCAGGAATCGACGCGGCGGGCTTGTCCGGCTCGTTCGCCGTAGGCATAAATGAGGCTCCTATGCGATCGGTTTATTGAGCGGGCGCTGCGTTTCCATCGGCGATCGTATTGATTACCTTTACGAACGCCGGCTTCAATGTCTGCCAATCGGCCTCGGGACACTGGCAATCTATGAGGGCGTAGACCTTGGGACCCACCGTCGTCATCCGATACCCGTGAACCTTAGGACCAAGACCGATCTTCGGTCCATCGGCGGTATATTCGCAGATCGCGGCTTCCCCCATGGGACTCGCAAACCGCGGCATCTTCTTTTCCTGATAATTCTTTAAGACGCCCGCCACATACTTTTTCGACCGCTTCTGCTCGTACGCGGCCAGAGATCCGAACAGCGCGTCCGGCGCAGCGCCGGCGCCGTTGAGCAGAATATCGTTTCGAATCTCTACAACGGAATTCGTGGTGACGTCGATATAGGCATGGCTGTACTTGAACTTCACGCCGCCCACGTTCGAGTCACTGGATGAGTCTCCCTGCACATCGTACGCCGTCACCACATCCCAGCCTTCCGGGCCATTGATTTGGAAATCTTTGTTCGGCGCGACGAAGGTCGTATATGCCGTGGGCGCGGGGACTCGTGTCGGGATCATGACCTTGTAGAACACGCCGCCCAGTACGCACGCGACGGCGACGATGGCGACGCCGATCCCAAGCGCGCGGTTATCCACCTTTTTCTCGGCGCTCTGGGGCGGTCCGCCGTATGGGCCTCCAGGGCGTGCGGGGCCGCCATAGGGCGGCTGTCCCGGCGGGGGGCCGCCGCCCGGGGCGCCATAAGAGGGGGCAGGCTGCTGCATGGGCAAAGGATTGCCGGACAGATCGTACTGAACCGCCTGTCCGCCCCCCATGCCAGGAGGAGCATATGCTCCCCCCCCTGGCGCGGGGCCGCCTTGCGGCGCAATAGGATTGCCAGCGAGGTCGTACTGCTGCTGGCCTCCGCCGCTTCCCGGCAGTGGGTTTCCAGCGAGATCATACTGTGTCATGGCGATGACCGTTCCTTGGTTAATAGTATTCGTGACGATTGGTGGATAACGAAACGTTCAATTTCATTTTACCACGCCTTTGCTATTCATAGAAATAGCAGCCCAACAAATCCTTTTGCCCCGCGCCTCAAAAAACCCGCATCTGTACCAGCGCCCGCCCCCGCCTTCGCTTCCGATAATAAAAGCACTGAACTTCGTCCCGGTAAGATTCCTTGCTTAACATCTTATGCGCATAGCGTCTCCCGTGACGGAGGTTTAAATAAGAACGAAACACCAGCCCGCTTATTAGAAGTGGGGCTGGCTAGGAATATTGAATGTCACGGAAGAGCATGCTGCTTGCGCTGCTCCTTGCGATCCTCGCCTTCGGATTAGGCGTGCGGGGAAACGCGCAGGCAAACTATACAACCACATGGCTGGGGAATTCGCTGGGAGGGGCCGCCGGCTCCTGGATGCAAATCAGTGCGGGAGGCGTCTACACAGAGCCGGACGGTACGACCTATGTAAACAGCACATACGATGAGGCGGGCCATGAGGCCGGAATCTATCAGGAAGGCTCCCCCGTTGGGTACTTCGGAGACCTTCATGGATGGGGCCGCAGCGGCGGTGTGAGCATCACGACGGATAATAAATACGTCTATCTGGGCATGGTTCAGCGTGACGCGCGATTTGCGGGCGCGCCTCCGCCCGGATACCCTCTGGCGAGCACGAGCGCCTCCGGGGCCGCGCTGCGCGGATCCTGGTGGGGGGTGCGCCGGTACTTCCGAAATGGACAGCCGGCGCCGTGGACCCAATCCAGCCGAGTGAATGGGGACACGAACAGCATCGTCGGCATGTACGACAACAGCATGATCATCGTGTCGGACGTTTCATATTCCGAGACCAACGCTCCGACCGACACGGCGATCACGGGCCTTGCCGCTGTCAATGGGCTGCTGTATGTCTCAGATCCGCATACGAACTCAATTCGTGTCTATAACGTCGCCAATCCGAACCGTGTCGCTGCGGTGGGAACGTGGAGTTTCGCCAATCCAGGATCGATCGTTTTCGATAAGAACACACGCACGCTCTGGATCGCGCAAATAGGAGACAGCTCCCGTCTGCCTGCGGTGCTGCACTACACTCTGGACGGAATCCGGCTGCCGCAGCAAATCGCCGGCATGGGAATCCCGCGCGGTCTGGCGTTTGACCCGGACGGACGGCTGCTCGTCGCCGACAGCGGTCCCGATCAGCAGGTGAAGATTTATATCAACCTCGATACCCTGCCTCTTCTCGTCTCCACGCTTGGCGCGCCTGGCGGGATTTACAGCGGCGTTCGCGGACAGGCAGGCGACGACAAATTCAATGGCCTCACCGGCGTTGCAAGCGATGCCGTCGGCAACACCTACGTCACGACCAATGGGTCGGAGGCGCCGGATGTTTGGGGAACCGGCTGCATGCTCGCCAGCTATACTCCCGGGGGCAAACGGCGCTGGAAACTGGAAGGCATGGAGTTCATGGATTGCGCCGATGTCGCGCCCGGTTCGGACGGCGCCGATATCTACACCAAGGAAGAGCACTTCAAGCTGGATCTGACAGATCCGCTGGCCTCGCCGCAGTTCGCAGGCTATACGATCGACCGGGTGCGATATCCCAACGACTCCAGACTGCATGTCAACACGAGCAGCTCGCCGCTGGTGCGCAATATCCTTGGGAAGCAGTTTCTCTTCGTACAGGATACCTATTCACAGTATCTGCAAATCTATCGATTTGACGCCAAAAACGCGGGAGAAACCGCGATCCCGTCCGGCATGATCTGCGTTCGGCGCGGAACCGTCGGCAAGGCGTCCACCCCCTGGCCACCCGCGAACGTGCAGCCGGATCAAGGGCCCTGGATCTGGCGGGACATCGACGGCAACGGCGACTTCTACAAAAATGGAGCGGCGCAGAAAAACGAGTTCGACAACGGTCTCGCTGGCAATGACCCATGGCTATGGGCGGGTGTCTGGGGCTGGTGCGTGGATGAGAACGGCGACATCTGGCAGTCGAGCCGCAACACGTCCGTGCTCAACGGCGGCATCCGCCGTTTCCGGTGTCTTGGACTGGACGCTCTCGGCAATCCGATGTACTCCATGGCAAGTTCCCAGATACAGGCGCGGCCGGCCCCATTCGACGGGACCAACGGCTCGATCAACCGTATCGAGTATGTCGCCGCCACCGACACGATGTACTTGAGCGGATATACGAACGCGCATCCGATGACGCCCAACGAATGGGGAATCGTCGGGCGTGTCATCGTTCGGTACGATCACTGGAGCACATCGGCGCGGACGGCGGCTTACCAGATCATATTGCCCTGGAATATGACGACCAACCCACTGATTTGCGCCCGGGCCATGACGGTAAGCGGGGGTAAGATCTTCGTCGGTTACCTCAGTGGATCCAGCTTATCCTACGGCAGTAACGGCGGACAGATCTTGGTTTACGACGGCGCCACCGGAAAACCGCTGGGACAGATGTCGCCAGGTCCAGAGGTCGGAAACACCTCGGGATGGATCGACACGCCCTCCGGCATTCGGGCCTTCACACGCAGCAGCGGCGAACAGTTCGTCTTTACCGAAGAGGACTTCATGGGCAAGGTGCTGATGTACCGGATCCCCGCGCCTGGGACCGCCCCCACTGTTCCTGTCATTCCCTGGGGGGGCTCCGGCGCTGGGCTGCTGGGCAAGTACTTCAACGGATCAATGCAGACAGCGTTCGGCCAGCTCGTCTCGACCCGAGTGGATCCGGTTGTGGATTTTCAGTCGCTCACATCGCCTTCCGCAGTGAGCCAGGCGAGCAGCTCCACGCAATGGACAGGTAAAGTCCAGCCCCGGTACTCCGAGACGTATACGTTCCATACGAACTCACGCGGCGGTGTGCGGGTATGGGTCGGCGGAAAGATGATCGTCGACAGCTGGAAGTCTCACCTGCTGCAAGCCGATTTCGGATCGATCGCTCTTCAAGCCGGCAAGCTCTACAATATCCGCATCGAATACTATCAGTATTCCGGAGCCAGCGCCCTTACTCTAGCCTGGTCCAGCGCCAGTCAGCTCAAGGAAGTCATTCCTCAGAGCCAGCTCTATCCGGACACGAAATAAACAGACGCCTCCTAAGACAAAAACAGCCGTCTAGCATTTCGCTCGGCGGCTGTTTTGTCTTGGGAGAACACCTACACCGCAACTTTGTCGGCGCGGGGAGCGCCTTCTTGCAGGCAGCGCTGGTAAAGCTGTTCGGTCTGGTCCGTCGCCATATCCCAGGTGTATCGACTGAGGACATACTGGCGAACAGTGTCGGCGGTCAAGCGCTTGCTCCAGTCGCCCTGGAAGAACGCGACTACGGCCTCGGCGATGGCTTCACTGCTCGCGTCGCGCGCCAGCAGCTTCGGTTCCAGCGGTTTCAGCAGCTCAGGGATGGCTCCAACTGGGGTGCCGATGACCGGCGTGCCGCAGGCGAGGCTTTCCACCACGACCAGCCCGAAACCTTCCAGCGCCGTGGTTGGCAGAACGAACAGGTCCGCAGAGGCGTACAAAGCCGCCAGGTCTTCGTCCGGAACGAATCCGGCGAATTTGATCGAGTCGGAAACTCCAAGATCTTTGGAAAGCTGTTCCAGGCGCTCACGCTCCGGGCCCTTGCCGGCGATCACCAGAAACAGATCGGGAACTTCGCGCAGCATGGCGGGCGTAGCTCGCACCAGATTCTCCAGCCCCATGCGCGCCGCCAGCCGCCGCACCGTCAGCGCAATCGGCCGGTCCGCCGGCAGTCCCAAACGCTTGCGCAGCGCGGCACGGTTCTTAGGAACGTGGAACCGCTCAATATCCACCCCGCCGTCAATCCGGGAGATGCGCCCGGGCTCCGTTCCAAAATGCTCCGTCAGTATGCCGGACATAAAAGCGCTCAGGGAGATGATGCTTCCGGCGCGGCGCAAATTGTCCTGCTCCACCCAGTGGCGCCCCACCCGCTTGGCCCGCGCTTTTGCCTGTCCCAGCGCGCCGCGCGCCTTGGAAATATCCTCAACCCATCCCTCTTCGCACCAGGGACCATGGAACGTGCGGATCATGGGAATGCTTCCAAGAGCGCCTCCCCAGATCGGCCCCAGTCCGGCGTAGGCAAAGTGAATATGGGCGATGTCAAACGGACCAAAGCGCTTGACGACATCCTCGCAGGCGTGACGCATGCCGGCAAGGCCGCCTCGGCTGCGCGGCGCGCGCACGACGGTGACGCCGTTCCAGACTTTTTCCTCATAGGGCTTGCCCTCGATCACCTGGTTGACGAGCAGCACGACGCCGTGTCCGCGATTCACCAGGCAGCGCGCCAGTTCCTTAGCGGCGGTACGGCTGCCGCCGGGCTTGTCTTCGAAAATCGCATCGGCGATCAAGAGTATGTTCATAATATGCTGTATTGATGCACGAATTAGCGCCCGGACGGAGTCGCTGCGTCTTCCCGCAATTCTTTGTTGTCCAAAGGCTCGCGCATGGCGATCACGCGCGCCGGCGATCCCACGACGGTTGCATTCTCTGGAACGTCCTTCGTCACCACGGAGCCGGCGCCGATCCGCGCATTGTTCCCGATTGTCAATCCCTGGTCCGGACGCGCGACTACGATGGCGCCCGCACCGATCACCACATCGTCCCCAATCACAATCTTATGGGGAGAACCGATCCATGTTTCCGCAGCCAGAGTGACGTTGTGATAGATTTTTACGCGACGGCCGATCACGACGTTGGGATGGATCACAATTCCCATCCCGTAATGCTCCAGCTTGATGTCGGGATGGATCTCCGCCTGTGGCGGCAGGATCGCTTTGAACGCAATGAAGTTGATCGTTTTCAAAATTCGGGCGACGATCTTCAGCTTCCGTCGCTGCGCCAGACACGACCACCACCACAGCTTCGCGGGTCCACTGTTTTTCTTCTTACGTGAGGCCATGCTAATCCACTACCCCGATCGGAGCGGAAACGCGCGGTGTTTCCTCGGCGATCTCCGGCGCTGGATCCGTGTCGCTGTGCTGGATCGCCTCATGGATCTTTTTCGCTTTGGAGCTCATAAACGGCTTTTCGCAGAATGTGAAGAAAAAGCGCCCAAACAGCGTGGCGGCGACGATCACCGACAAAAACACCACATAGTGGAACTGCATCGGAAGGTGCAAATGCTTGATGATCTGATTAAAAACTCCGATACTGAACGTGTGCGTCAGATAGAGACTATAAGAGAACAGGCCCACCCACCCGAGAGCGCGGTTCACGCTCCAGGAAGAAATCTTGGCGTCATACCGATGGCAAACAAGCAATAACGCCGTGAAGCCCAGTGAAATCGCATACTGGGTGCGGCTCATGACTTCCATCGTACCGAGCGGATTGTTGCGCAGTACGATCAGCGCGAGCGTGGCCAGCCCCGCCGCCGCCGCCCACGCCACGGTGGGTTTCGCGTAACGCGTCCGGATCAAATCGTAGACAATCACGCCCAGGCCAAATTCCGGCCAGAGATCCAGTGGATAATGCAGGCTGTTTGGGTTCACGATCAGTGCGCACAATGCGGCGATCGTAAGCCCATGCAGCGCATGCAGGATCGTGCTTTCACTAAAACGAGTCCGCAGAGCCAGCATCGCCAGCCCTACAATCAAGTAGAAGGCGACTTCGTAGCACAGTGTCCAGCACTGGACGAGAACAAAGTCCTGCGGAAAAATGCAGTTCGTGAGCGTATAGTTTACGAGGAAATATTCCGGCCCACGGGTCCAGACGCCTTTGTCGGCCGCTGTGCTGGAGGCGACCACCCCATGCGAGACGAACGCCGCCGCCGCCAAACTATAAAGCAGCCCCAGCGTGATCGCGATCATAGCCGTAGGATAAATGCGGCGCACGCGCGCTTTGACGAAATATCCGAAGCTTCCTTCTTTACGCAGCGCTCCCGACATCGCGCTGGCGATGCAGTAACCGCTGATCACGAAGAACATCTGCACGCCGGCGTTGCCCTGATCGGTCGCTCGGTACAGGAGCGTCCCGCGAAGCTCAGGATACCGGGCGATGAGCACCTCCGACATATGATACGCGACGACCCATAGGCAGGCAAAACCGCGAAAAGCGTCTAGGATCAGAAAAGGTTTAATTTTGGTGGGCATACGGATGATCTCAGATGCGAGCGGGCTGCGGCTGACCGCTCCCGGATTTCACGGAATGAACTGCGCCATAAAGGTCGAGATAAGATTGCGCCATGCTGTCCCAGCCATAATTTTCCGCAGAGGCGCGGCTCGCCGCCGCCATCGCGCGGCGGCGGATGGGATCGGCGGCAAGGTCGGCGATGACGGCCGCCAGGGCGCGCTCATCGTTGGGATCTTCGAGCACCACGCCCAAATCGGGCGTGATCAGATCGGTGGCGCCGGCGGTCGATGCGGTGACGACCGGCAGTCCGGAGGCCATGGCTTCCAGGATCGCCAAAGAGCACGCTTCATACCGGGATGGAAAGACAAAAAAGTCGACGGCGCGCATCAGTTTCGCAACATCGCGCCGGAAGCCCAGAAAGTGCGCGCGGTCGTCCACGCCGAGGTCTTTCGCCAGCTGAGGATAAGGACTGCCGTCGGTCTTGCCGCCGATCGCGAGATGTACGCCGGGCGCATGGACTAGCGCCTTAAGTACCGTATCCAAGTTCTTGCGGGGCGACCGGATGTCGCCGGCGAAGAGCGCCAAAGGCGTATCCTGCGGCAGACCGAGCGCCGCTCGGTCCTCCGTGCCCGGATGGAACTCCTGCAAATCGACGCCGTTATAAATCACTTTGATCCGCTCGGCGGGAACGCCAATGCCGATCAGTTCTCTGCGGATGCCATCGGAAACAGCGACAACACTTTGAGATTTCCCAAATACGACGCGCTCCCATCGAGCGTTTACCGACGTATAAGTCCACTGATAGGCGCCGTACAAATCTTTACGCCCGTGCGAGATATGCGCGGGCGACTTCAGCCACGCGCCGTGCACGAAGTGCGCGGCGTTGACGTGGTGGGGACGGTCCAGCGAGCAGCCGTTGCCATGGATAATATCAAGGCTGCCGGCGATCGGAGCCAGCGCCGCGTTCGCGCGCAGCGCAAACTCCCAGGCGGTGATCAAATTCGGCGTGGAGATACGCGGGCGAACCGGAACCCATTTCGCCCCGGCGTCGATCAGATCTTGATCCACCGCGCCGCTGATCAGCGTCACGTCCTCGCCTTGCGAGAGCGCGTATCGCGCGATCTCGTAATTCACTCGCCCCTGTCCGTCGCCCCGAACCACCTTCTGTGTTACAATCCCGATCTTCATATCGTGATGACCTTTCGCTGCGCTCGCTCCAGGGCGCCAAGGCACAGCCAGACGATCATGGAAATCGTATACTCGCCGCCGATCAACCATAAAAAGAGATAACAGATCAGCACCCCAAGCACGCTGAGCCAGACGATATTGCGCGTCCGGTGCCAGGTCTTAAACGCCAGAATGAGACTGCGGATGACGAAGGCGAGATAAAGAACACCGCCGATCGCTCCGAGCGCCGTAAACATATTCGAAATGTCGATTTCGGAGTTGTTGGTTTCGTTGCCCATCTTTACGGACGCAAGCGTGGTCGCTCCCAGTCCATAACCGATCGGGGTCTCGAAGCCCCGAGCCAGGTCAATCAGTACCATACTGGTGTGAACCCCCAGTGTGGATTTCGAGGGGTCCGTTGGGTTCAGGAACCCTTCCGTCTGATGCGTCACGAGTTTGGAAGTCTTGGAGGTCTCGAAGGACTCGCTATTGACGGTGCTTTCCTGAACCCGGGTCATGACCGCCACGAGAGCGATTACGGCGACAATAGCCGCGATCCAGCCACGAAAGATCCATGTCTTGCGATCCTTCGACATGACTGCCCAGAGGACGCACATCGTGGCGAGAAGCGCCATCATCGCCGAGCGGCTGGACGCCATGAACAATCCATAGAGCATCACGGGGATCAGGATCAAGCCGATCTTCTGCCGGCAAAGCAGCCCCGCCGTGACGATCACGGCTCCGCCCATCACGAGGTGCGCGTACTCGGCGAACGACGGCAGCGTGGAGAATGGTCGCGCGAGGCCCGGCGCGGTGATCCAGCTGAAGTGGGCCATCTCCGCCCAATCCAGCTCCGGCTGTGAAAAGCCAAACCACATTTGATAGCTGCCATACACCAGAGCGGCGACGGCGACCCACTGGAACGTACGCAGCAGAGAGCCCAGGCGATTGACATCCAGCATATCCCGCCCGACAAAGAACCACAGGATCGGAACGATATAAAACAGGGCGCCGAAGATTCCGACGCTGATGCCGCCCTGAATGGGGTTGAAGATCTCCAGCACCATCACGACCAGCAGGGCCAAAAGATGCTTCGTGTATTTGGTGAGGCTTTTCCCGCGCGTATTCCAAAGCGCGGCGCCGCCATACACCAGAGCCACTCCCGGCGCAACCACCAGCAGCGGGTCCATGTCCACCCAGTCCACATAGGGCGTCATGGCGCGCCGCATCCATCCCATGAGGACCAGGTAAATGAGCGTCGCGTTTAATCCCACGGATGGGGACATTCGAACGAGGACGATGAGCAAAAGCATCAGGACGGCGGCGAGCACGCCGCGCCCGGCGAGCGGGGCGCCCATGAACGCCGGCGCCATAGCGCCCAGCCCCATGACGGCCGCTCCGCCGATAAGAAGAATATTGCGGAACCGGCCCGCGCCGTGGTTCCCTTGATGGATTGGGATGACATTCGCCATAATTGATTCCCTAGTTCGCACGCCCGCCGCGCAGCCATTCGCTCCAGCCCGCACGGCGTCCCTGCTGGACCGCCGCCCACTTGCGAGGCGCAAGGCTCTTTTGCGCCGGTATCAGCCGCAGCACTTGAACGAGCCCCGGAAGAACGCGCGTCCCAATGAAAAAGGACCAGACAAGATAGGCGATGCGGCGCGGCGGCGAAAGATAATTCAGCAGCGACAGCGTTTCATTGTGCGCCGCGTTCGATACTGCGAGAGGATTGAACGCCTGGCGCTGGTCTTCATCGAATCGCACACTCGGATAGTGATCCACCGCGACATCGGGATCGTAAATAAGCTTCCAGCCGGTCTTCGCCATCGACAAACTGAAGGCAAGGTCGTTGTTGACCTGCGCGCCCGCGCCGCGCAGGCGAGTATCGAAGCGCTGAACGCCGATCGCCGCGCGCCGGTAGCTCATATTGGCGCCCTTGAGGAGTTCGACGAACCTTGGTCCGCCTACCCCCAGATGATGGTTGCCTGTCGTACGGCCGAACCAGCTGACCTTGCCCACAATCTCGCGCGAGCCGTCCAAAAGTGCGCCGTGCTCATGAACCCAGTCCCGGCCGCCTACTCCGCCGACCTTGGAATCGCTGGAAAAATGCGTGACAATGCGTTCAAGCCAGTCGCGGCGCGGCGCCGTATCGTCGTCAGTGATCGCAATCAGGTCGGTGTCCGCTGCGTCCAGCCCGGCGTTCAGCGCGGCGACCTGTCCCGTCACTTCCACGAACACCGTCCGGACTTTTGGCAGCGACGCCGCCTCGTCCCGCAGCAGGGCCTGAGTGTCCTCGTCCTCGGGGCGCACAACAACCAGAATCTCATCTGATGGATACGACTGCGCCTGAAGGGCCAAAAGACAGCGTTTCAAGTCCGCCGGACGCCGAAACGTCGGAACCAGGACCGTCATCGTTAGACCCTGACGCGAAGCGCCGTTCTTTGCGGGAGCATTCTGCGGGGAGATCAACGGCGCTTCGCCTCCCCTTGATAGTATCCGTAGGCCATGCGAACGGATTCCAATGCGCGTCGAACATTGTCCGGACGGCGGGTCTTTGCGGCGCTGAGCGTCAGATGCGCCGGCGCCAGCAGCGCGAAGACCGCAGATTTTCCAGGCTTCTTTTGCAGCCAGCGATAGCGCTTATAGGTTGAGTAAAGACGGGACGCCTCGACAAATCGAGAATACTCCTGGCGGTTCACGCTGGAAGGAAAGTGGTCGTTGAGCAGGTCGGACTTCAGCTGGATACGATAGCCGCAGGACTCGGCCTGCCCGGCGATATCCGCTTCTTCGTACCCATACCGAAGCGCCTCATCGAAGCGAACTTCCTCAAAGAGCGATATCGGAAAAAGCGTGGCGTTGATCACGATGGCGTGACAGTCGTCGGCGTTTCGCGCCAGCAGACGCTGGTGCCCCCAGAACGACACGTTGCCGGGACTGACCTCTTCTCCATTCTTGCGCTCGCGTCCGGTGATGATCCACTTCGGCCCGGTGGCCGCCAGCGTCTCAGAGGCGACGGAAAGAAATTCGGGTGTAAACGCCGCGTCATCGTCGATAAAGCTCACGGCTTCGATCTCGGGCAGAAGATTGTCCAGGCAGCAGTTGCGGTTCGCCGCCAGACCGCGCTTTGGCCCACGGACATACGTCACATCCGAAAACTCCGCGCAAACGCTCTTGGTCGCAGCGGCCTGCTCCTCGTCACTGTCATCGGAGACGATGATTTGATGCGGCGCTAGGCGCGACGCGGCGGCGGACGCCAGCGCCTTGCGCAGGTCCTCGGGACGGTTACGAGTGCAGATACAGACGGCGACATTCATAAAGGAGCGGCTTCCGATGAGACGGCGCCCTTGCGCCGCTTGAAATTCACAATCGCGTTTCGGGCGTAAACGATATCGGCGCCGGTAGGACGCATTGAGGCGATACTTGCGCCGCCGAACTCACGTTTGAAAAAGTATATCAAAACCAGCATGTTTACAAAATACCCGCAGGTTGAGGCGACACTGGCGCCGACAATTCCCAAACGCGGCAGCAGCGCCAGCAGCAGGGTCAGCATCACGGTGACGGAAACGCCCTCCGCGATCGAAGTCAGCCCGGGCTTGCCGGCTCCGCGCAGCGATGCGCTGAGGATCGCGCAGACACCCATCGCCACAATCCCGGGCAGCAGCCAGTGGATCGCCGGGATCGCGCCCATAAAGCTAGCGCCGTTGATCAGCGGCACGATGACCGGTGCTGCAAAAAACAAGAAGAGGCCGCCGAGCGCTCCAATGATGAGCGTCCAGCGCACGCTCATCGCGGCGTGCTCCGCCTGTTTGGCGGGGTCTTTCTCCGCCGCAACCTTCGGAAAGAGGACCAGGGAAATCGCGGAAGCCGTCTGATTGAGCAGCTCCGAATAAGTCACCGCACAAACGTACAGGCCCAACGAATGCGTCGTGATCATCACAGACGTCGACATCAGAAGCTGATCCAGGCGGCCGTTCGCCGCGTTCGCCAGCGTCCCAAGATGAACCTTGCTCGAATAGATCAGAGAATCTTTGGCAAGAATCCAGTCGGGTTTCAGCCGGCCATATCCAGCGCGGACCAGCATGACAATCGCATAGCCCAGCGCCACATACGATCCCGTCCATGTCGCCAGAATCGCGGTCCGAACCGTCAGGAGATGAAACGCCCAGAGCAAAAGCAGGCTGACGGAGACGACAAGCTGCGGAGTGATCCGAAAGAGGTTGAACTTGCCGAACTTGGCGTCGCTGTAGAGAAGCCAGCCGTAATAGTCGGACAGCATTGAGATCGGCAGAGCCCACAGGCTGAACAGAAACAGAAATCGATTTTCATCCGTGAGGTGAACGTAATGCGGCAGAATCGCCGACGCCGCCAGTCCGCAGGGAATGCCGATGAAGAGCGCCAGCCAGAGGGAGTTTGCGAACAGTGCGGGCCGGCGTTCGGGGTCGGCGGCGCCTTTGTAGGCGTTCGCCTGCCCGAAGCTCAGCCCGACTGCCCAGGAAAGCAGCAGCGCCCACATCGTGACGGTCTGCATTTCGCCCCGTCCTCCGGGTCCGACGGTCCGGTTAAGGATCGCCCCGATCAGGATCTGGATGACCGTCATCCCCACGCTCGTGAATAAGTTCAGCGCGGTGTTGCGTATCGAGCGCATGGTTCTCCATTGGATGCGGCGCGGACGCGCCGGCGGCTATCAGCGGCGCATCAGCAGGCTGACGCCCGGAATGAGCATCAGGAACTCACGCATTCCCGGACCAGGCTGTCCTTTGCTGGGGACATAGAGAATATCATCCGGCCGGAGCGCAACGTTCATCGCGCCCGGTTTCGCGGACAGGACATCGTCCAGATTGACTTTGATCGCCGTCACATTGCCGTCGGGGCCTTTGCGCAGGATATTCGCGTCTTTCTTGTTCGCCTGGCTCGTCGGACCACCGGCGCTCGCGAGCGCGTCGGAAACCGTCACCCCTGCGTCGTCTGGATAGGTATAAGC
>NZ_JBDSQY010000295.1:0-4955 GCF_039929585.1 Capsulimonas sp. | reverse complement strand
GCAGCCAAGCAATTGGTTGCCAAGACAGATACCCATGGTCGGCTTGGAGTGCGATAGGATCTTGACTTGCTGAACGATATCGCCCAGCAGGTTTGGATCGCCGGGGCCGGGGCTTAAAAACACGCCGTCCGGATCGGTCGCCAGGATCGTCTCGGCGGATGTGTTCGACGGATAGACTGTGACTTCCGCGCCAAGCGAGGCCAGCGAGCGCAGGATGTTGAACTTGACGCCGCAATCCAGAAGCGAGATCTTATACTTCGTCTCACCCGTCGCTGACGGCCACACATACGGCTCATCCGTCGAAACTCGCGACACGAAGTCCACGTCTTCGTAACTCGCCGCGCTATCGAGAAGCGCCTTAAGTTCTTCGGGAGTTTTGTCGCTGGAGATCGCGCCCATCATAACGCCGACCGAGCGCAGCTTCTGGGCGAGAACGCGTGTGTCAAGGCCATGGATGCCGATGACGTTGTTCTCTTTCAGGAATTCGTCGAGCGTGCCTTTCGAGCGCCAGTTGCTTGGAAATTCGGCCAGCTCCTTGATGATGAAGCCGGCGACCTGCACCTGACGTGATTCGAAGTCCTCGGGCGTAACGCCGTAGTTGCCGATCAGCGGGTACGTCAATGTGACCAGCTGTCCGGCGTAGGACGGGTCCGTCAGGATTTCCTGGTAGCCGGTCATGCCGGTGTTGAAGACGACTTCGCCGATGCTCGTGCCGACGGCGCCGAAGGCCTTCCCTGTGTATGTCGTTCCGTCCGCGAGGACGAGGTATGCGTTGCTCATAGTCTTAAATTACCGTCCGCCCACCAGGGTGGCGATCGGCTTGCCGGTCAAGGTCACTCCGTGCAGCGCGGAGTTGCGGGACTTGGACTTGAAGGCGTCCACGTCCACCGTCCACTCCGCTTCCGGGTCAAAAATCGTAATGTCGGCCGGCCCGCCAATCGACAGCGAGCCGCCGGGGAGCTTGAAGATCTTAGCGGGCGCCACGGACATCTTCTCGATCACTTGCGCCAATGTCAGAATGCCCGGCTTCACCAGATGTGTGATGACTAGGCCCAGGCTCGTCTCCAGCCCCAGCATGCCGAATGGAGCGCGGGCGAACTCCTGCTCCTTCTCATGCGGCGCGTGAGGGGCGTGGTCGGTCGCGATCAAATCCAAAGTTCCATCGACCAGGCCGGCGATAATCGCTTCCTGATCTTCCTTGGTGCGCAGCGACGGCGACATCTTCGCGTTGGTGTTGTAGCCGTAGCAGGCTTCATCGGTCAGGGCAAAGTATTGGGGGCAGGTCTCGGCCGTCACCGGCGCGCCCAGCGACTTCGCATGGCGAATAATTTCCACGCTTTCTTTGGTGCTGACATGCAGCACGTGCAGGTGGCAGCCAGTCGTCTCGGCCAGGATGATATTGCGCGCGGTGCCGATGTTCTCCGCCGCCCGATTGATCCCCTTGAGGCCGAGCACGGTAGAAACATAACCCTCGTTCATCACGCCGTCGGTGGTGATGTCCTTGTCCTCGCAGTGCGCGACATAGGGCAGATCCAGCATCTTGCAGTATTCCATCGCGCGACGCAGGAACCCGCTCTCATAGACAGGGTATGCATCATCGCCAATGCCCACGATCCCGGCGTCCTTGAGCTCCGACATCTCCGAAAGCTCTTCGTTCTTCAGGCCTTTGCTCACGGCCCCGATCACATACACGCGGGCGTCGGCGGTCTCGGCTTGCGCCAGAATATCCTTGACGATGGAGGCATGGTCGATGGGCGGCGACGTATTCGGCTGGCACGCAATCGCCGTAAAGCCGCCATTCTTAGCCGCCGCAGTACCCGTCGTCATGTCTTCCTTATACTCTTGCCCAGGAACACGCAGATGCACGTGAATGTCGATCAGACCCGGCGAGACCACATAGCCCGCGCAGTCGATGATCTTGGCGTCCGCGCCCACTGTCAAATTCGCGCCGATCGCCTTGATCGTCCCATCGTCGCCGACAAGCAAATCCGCGATCTCATCGCGCCCATTCGCCGGATCGATCACCCGGCCGCCTTTTAATAACTTCTCCAACATCGCTCCCATCAGATGCCCTCCGGCCCCCACGGGGGCCAGGGGGCGTCCTCTTAATAATCTTCCTGAACGCCGTACTTCCCTAAGACCTGTCCAAAGATATACGCCAGCACGAATGAGACCAGAACCCAGATCAGCCATCCGCTCAAGATATTGCTGCCTTCGCCGCAGCCAAGGCCTGCATTCTCGACATCCACACCGTTGATCCACGGATACGTCTTTTCGTATCGGACAGGAACCCTCTGATCGACTTTCGCCGACGTGTAAAGTCCTTTGTCGGCAATGCGCACCGTGCCGTTATATGCTTGCTTCACGCCCGTTTTCGGATCGGGCGCCTGGAACACGTAATCGATAAAGTACAGGTGCTCGCCGACCTTGAAAGGATCGTTCGTCACAGGACTATACGTTTTGACAATACGTCCCGCCGTCACTTTCTCCGCCTTTTTATAGATCCAGGAGGGCGGCAGGAAATGGCTCTTCGGAATGCCGATCAGCGGCAGAACAATTCCGAGAAGAACGATCGCGATCACAAGACCGATGAAAAATCGGCCGACACGACGCAGGGTCACGAGGTCCTCCTGATCTCAAGGCGCGATGACTATCCGCCCGAGATCGTATTTGTCGCACTCATCAGCCAGAACAACACAGCCATTCGCATGGCGACGCCGTTGGTTACCTGTTCTTCGATCACCGAAATGTTCCCATCGTCCGCCAGCGCGGACGAGATTTCGACGCCCCGGTTCATGGGTCCCGGATGCAGCACCGTTACGTCCGATGCGGCGTTCTTCAGCCGAGCGTGGGTGACGCCGAAGAGCTTCGCGTACTCACGCACGGACGGGAAGAAGGCGGCGTCCTGGCGCTCCAACTGGATGCGCAATACGTTCACCACATCGGCGCCGCGCAAACCTTCGTCCAAATTTGTGTAGACTTTGACGGGCAGTTTATCCGCGTCGGCCGGCATCAGCGTCGACGGCCCCACCAGTCGGACCTTGGCGCCCATCGTATGCAGCCCCCAAATATTCGAGCGTGCGACGCGGCTGTGGGCGATATCACCGACAATCGCCACTTCCAGCCCCTCGATCTGCCCCTTCTTCTCGCGGATCGTCATCAGATCGAGAAGTCCTTGGGTCGGATGCTCATGCGTCCCGTCGCCGGCGTTGATCACGGACTTGTTCGGCACATATTTGGAGGCAAGCGCCGCCGCGCCGCTGAACGAGTGGCGAATGACAAAGACATCGATCCCCATGGCGTCCAGGGTCAGCATCGTGTCCTTCAGCGACTCGCCCTTAGTGGCGCTGCTGGTGGCGGCGGCCAGACTATAGGTGTCGGCGGACATGATCTTCGCGGCGTGCTCGAACGAGGTGCGCGTGCGTGTGCTCGGCTCAAAGAACACCGTCGCCACGCTCTTGCCGCGCAGGGTCGGCGCCTTCTTCACAGGGCGCGTGACGATCTCCTTGAACGAGGCCGCCGTGTCCAATAAGTACACGATCTCATCGGCCGTCAGGCTTTGCAGGTCCAGTAAATCTTTTCGTCTCATAAAGGATTTGGTTACGCGTCTTTCGCGATCACGACTTTGTCTTCGCCGTCGAGTTCGGTCATAAACACCTTGACGAACTCATGACGGCTGGTAGGGATATTTTTGCCGACATAATCCGGCCGGATGGGAAGCTCGCGATGGCCCCGATCGATCAGCACCGCAAGCTGGGTCACGCTTGGGCGCCCCAGGTCCACGATGGCGCCGAGCGCCGCCCGAACCGTGCGCCCCGTATACACAACCTCGTCCACGAGGACCAGGGTCTTGCCTTCGATGTCGAACGGGATTTGCGTGGTGCCGACGCGCGGCTGGTAGGTGCGAAAGTCGTCACGGTAAAGGGAGATATCGAGCTGGCCGACCGGAACGGCCTTGCCTTCGATCCGTTCGATCGCCTCGGCGAGACGCTGCGCGAGCGGCGCGCCCCGGCGCAGGATACCGATCACGGCCAGGCCCTCGACCCCCTTGTTGCGCTCCAGTATTTCATGGGCGACACGGGTCCAGGCGCGGCGCATCTCATCGGCATCCATGACGACGGATTCGTTTTTGGTTTTTTCGGGTTCTGCGGACATAGCGCCAATCTTATAAATATGGCGCGAAACGGGGGAGGATGAAGCGGCGCGGCCGCTGGGCGCGTTAGGGAAACGACGCAGGATCAGCAGGCAAGCGGGCAGCGACCTTCCCCGCCTCGCGGGACGGGATTAAAGGAAACAACTGGCCATATTATAGACGAAACGAGGGGATTCTGTCAAGATGGGAGGGCATCCCTATTCCCCCGGCGCTTTAGCGCTGGGGGAATAGGGATTGAGCGGGAATAGGGCCTGCCTTCGCCACCGTATCCCCACCCCGGTTCACATTCACACCACGGAAGCCCGTCTTGTCGATAGTCATCTGCGCGAACTGAGTCTCGCCGGCGATGTTGAGGGTAAAGGGCGCGCGGCCGGATTCCGTGTCGACTTCGGACAGTGGCAGGGCGACTTCCAGCTGGTTGCCGCTCCAGGCGTAATAAGCATGGTCGACGCCGGGGATCGGCTGCTTTCGGCCTTCGCCAACCATTTGACAGGTCAGGCGAATGGACTTTGGCGCCGTCTCGGAGCTTGTCACGGGGCGGAGCACAATGGTGTAGCCGACGGATTTGGACAGGTGCTTGTGAACGTCCATGCGGACAAAGAGCGTTTGGCTGTCCCTGGCGGCGAAGATGCGGGTGATGTCGGCGCTTGCTTGGAAGGCGCGGACAACGCTGTCGCCGACCGGGTCCATGGCGACGGGCGCGAGGCCGGTCCACTCCGAGGAATCGCCGTCCAGGCGGATCTGACCGTCGGGAACGCGCGGGAGCTGAGACGTTGTGGCGCCGTTCAGGGTTCCAAAGAGC
>NZ_JBDSQY010000294.1:0-2629 GCF_039929585.1 Capsulimonas sp. | reverse complement strand
GTGTACGCCGCAATCGGCGTACACCCCGAATCCGCTCAGGAATGGACCCCGCAATCGCAAGCCGAGCTGCACGGACTTTGGGATGCCCCCCAGCATCGCGTGGCCGCCTACGGCGAGATCGGCCTCGATTACCACTGGGACACCCAGCCCCGCGATCGACAGCAGCAGGTCTTCGCCGAGCAGATCGCCTTCGCCGCGTCGCTCGATCCCCGCCTCCCCTTGATCATCCACTGCCGCGACGCCCAGGAAGACGTCCTGCGCATTCTTCGCGAGTCAGCCCCTACGGCTCCGGTCATCATGCACTGCTTTACGGGGGATACGGAAGCCGCGCGCGCCTGCCTGGACGCCGGCTGCTGGCTGGGGATCGGCGGCGTCGCCACCTACAAAAAATCCGGCTCATTGCGCGAGGCGATCGGCTACGCCCCGCTGGACCGGCTGCTGCTGGAAACCGACTGCCCCTACCTCGCCCCGCAGCGCTGGCGCGGCAAACGCAACGAGCCTTCTTATCTCACTGCGGTCGCCGAGATCGTTTCGGAAGCGAGAGGGATTTTGCCGAACGAAGTCGCACAAGTAACCACTGAAAACGCGCGGTTTGTATTCCGGGTTTAGGATTACGCCTTCACCTTATATCTTGGCGCCACCGGCAGCCGAGACCGATTCTCCGTCACCCACTTATAAACCGACTGTCCTGCCTGCGGCACGCCCGGAATATACAAGAACGGCGTGAGCAGCCAGAACGCGGGGGTGCGGCGAACGATCTCCCGGAAGGCGAAGAAGCCGGGGTATGTGCGCCCCTTGGGACTGACCGCGATGGCGGCAAGCTCGGCGTCTTTGGCGCTGACTTCGGGGGCCAGGGCAAGCTGCGCGGGATCGCGCGAATCCAAAAACTCCACCAAACCGAAGACATCGAAGAAGCGGACGAAGAGCAGAGCGGAGCGGCAGAAGTCACACTCGCCGTCGTAGACGAGCCTCAGCGGCGTCAGGCGGATCGTACGAACCAGCCAGTTCTGGAAATGGGTCAAATCGTCCTGGGTCAGAAACGGGATGTACGACGCGATCATCAGAAACGAGAACAGTGGGATGTTCATCGTATATTCGATGCTCAGGTGCAGCAGCACGCCCGCCGCCAGCACGTAAAGGCGCAGGCGAGGAACCCACACCAGCCATGCCAGCGTCATCTCGATCCCCAGAGCCGAGTAGGTCATGACGTTGATCATCAGCATGTTTTCGCTGAAGATGCGCGGCGTTGGGAAGCGATAAAATTCGGGCAGGTGCAGCAGGTAATAGATCGCCGTGCCGTTCGCCCACGCCTTGCCCTGCACCTTGCCGATAAATGTACAGGCGTAGACCAGGGACAACTGAAGCTGCATGATCCGCTGCGCCCAGGGCGTAACCCTGGGAGCGATGCGCCCCTCACGGCCTTTCAGCACTCGCCAGAGACGGTCCAGCGAGCACGAAGCGTCCGACGGCGCCAGCATCAGGTAGATCGTCATCACCAGCATGACACAGTCACCGCCGGTCGTATTGACGATCGGATTGCGGTTGTGGATGGCGTTCAGGCCGAGCGCGACGAGGAAGATCGAGGGACGCGTCCACAGCCCCACCGTCATGCAGATCGACGCCAGGATAAAGATCACGAAAAACGCGGTCAGCCACTCATCCCCCGCATTGCGAAGCAAATGGATGACCCGCGGACCCGACGTATAGTTCGCCTGATAGATCGCTGCTTCATTGCTTGTGAGCACGCCGTGCTCCGAGAACCAGACGCCACGCTCGGGGAACAGAATGCAGGCGTTCACCAGCACGAGCAAACCCATCACGATCCGAAATAGACCCAGTGGACCACTGGGGGTGGGGCGAAACCAGAACCGGCGCCAATCACGAAATATGTGGTTCACCGGAGATCCTCCGGCCGAATGGGGATCGTATAAAACTTGTAAGTCTCCATCGGCGGCAGTGGCGTATCCGGAGGAGATTTCTCCAGGTCGGGAAGCGTGCGAAAATGGCGAACGAGCTCCACCACCACCGGCGGCGAGCCAGGGCGGTCGTTGTTGACGCGCGCGGCGTAAAGCGCCATCGAATGCCACAGGTAGCTGTACCCCTCTTGATGCGCCACCTCGACATACTTACGATAACGCTCGCTGCGATACCGCTCTTCGTAGGGAAGCTCCTCCATACGGGGATAGGTCCAGGACCGCTCGGTCCCATCCGCGTAGTGCACGCGCGCTTCCACATTGATATTGCGCTTGTACGGCTCCGGCGCGAACATCAGCCAGCCCTGGTTGAAACCCGTCAGCGTCATGTATGGACGAACTACCACCATGCACTGCCGTGACAGCTCGGAACTCCCCGACATCGCCCACACCACCAGCGCGAACAAATGCCACAGCACGAACACCGTGATGACAATTCGCCCGAACCCCGCCCAATGCGCCCGTTCCTGACGCCGAAGGCGTATCTTTTCCCGCTCTGAGAGATCTTGTGTTTTCATCGCCATCTCTATAATTCGGCCACGCCCCCACCGATTCCTGCACCGGTCAATGAGAGAACTCATTCGAGAATTAAATACTTTATATTTCAAAGTACTTTATTATTTAAGTGATTTTATGGTAATATGCCCAAGTGAGAC
>NZ_JBDSQY010000293.1:0-71045 GCF_039929585.1 Capsulimonas sp. | reverse complement strand
GGGCGAGCGCATTATCATTCCCGCGATCATGCTGCGTGACCCGGACCGCGACGTCTTCCTCGACGATATGACGATCCCCGAGTTCGAAGAGCGCATCGGCCGCAAGATCAGCGTTGTCGACCGTACGCCCTCCGCCGCCGCGAAGGCCATCCTGAACTGACCCGCATTTCACACGGATCCGCTATGACCATTGACACGTTTCCAGGACTAAGCTCCCCGCGCCTGAAGATCCGCCGCTTTGACGACGCCGACGTCAGCGCATTTCTTGCGTACCGCAACGACGCCGAAGTGGCGCGCTTTCAAAGCTGGAACTGCTGCAGTGAAGAAGAAGCGAGGGAGTTCATCGAGGAGATGAAAATCCTGCCCTGCGGCCAGCCCGGCAAAGGGCTTCAATTGGCGATCGAGATGACCGAAACGGAGTCGCTCATCGGCGACTGCTACTTAGAAGTCGACAGCCGCGAGCCGCGCCAGGCCGAGATCGGTTTCACCCTCTCGCGGCCGTATCAAAAGCAAGGCTTCGCCACGGAAGCGATTGCCGCCGTCGTTGGCTACGCCTTCCACGATCTGGACGTCCACCGGATCGTCGGCCGAGCCGACACCCGAAACATCGCTTCTGCGGCGCTCATGGAGCGGCTGGGGATGCGCCGGGAAGGGCATCACCTGCAAAGCTACTGGTTCAAGGGTGAGTGGACCGATGAATATCTGTACGCTATCCTCAAAGACGAGTGGCTGAAGAAAAATGGGGGCGCGGCGTAAGTCCGCTACCCGCTGCCGTCCGCTCAATTCGCTGTCTGCGTATGCCCAGCGAGCCACTGTTCCAAATCGTTGATAACGTTGAAATCTAGGAGCGCTTCTCCTAAATCGTCAAGCTGTTCCGGCATGAGTCGGTCAAGCTGCTGAGTGACTTCGGCAGTAACGGAGCCAAAACGGCGTCGAAGCTGACGTAAGACCATTTCCTCTTTGCCTTCCCTTATGCCTTCCCTTATGCCTTCTTTTTTGCCTTCTTCTTTGCCAATTCGTCCCCAACTTGTCATGAGTTCCATCGTTTCCGTCCTTTCCTCAGGAGTGAACTGGGTAAATTCTCGCTCATATTGCTTCATCTCTTGAGCAGTCAGTTCCAAATAGCTGTCAATAAATCCGCCAATCAGTGTTGATTTCGCGGGATCGAGCCTGAGACTTGCTAGTAGCCGTAAGCACTCTGCTTTTACTTTAGGCCTGTCCTGCGCTCTCATCTTCATCTTTGCCATTAGGGCGCTCGCGACCGGGTTATCCTGTTTGACGAACCTGCGCCATGGAAGGCGATTCAGTTGTATAACATCGTAATCGAATCTTAGCACAGTCTTGTTCGGAAATGCTACTGTATATCGATTCGGTTCCGGTCGTTGCGGCGCATCGTAGGAGAAGATGACCACGGGATAAATGGGAATGTCGTATTTCTCAGTGAGACGGGCGAAGTAGCGGAACATTCGCTTAGGGAAGTGGCTCTGCGCTTTGGCTTGATTTTCGACGTGAATGAGGAAGAACGTTTCTTCGCCGCGAAATTTGGCCTTCATCAAGACATCGACTTCGTGCTTTTCACCGAGAGTGATGTCGGTAAAGACTTCTTTGTCCATCGCGACGAAGGCGGCGTCACGGTCCAAATAGGCGCTGACTTTAGGCAGAAACAAGTCGACGAACTCGCCGAAGAAATTGCTCAGCAGTTCTTTGAAGAGTCGATCGTGGTCCATGTGGAGATTGTACCTCAGTCGCTATCAGGAACACCGCGCGCTCGTGGATGCGCGGCGCGATGGACTTCCTGCAAGCGCTCGGTGGTGACGTGTGTGTACATCTGAGTGGTGGCGAGGCTGGTGTGGCCGAGCAGCTCCTGCACCAATCTCAGGTCGGCGCCGTTGTTGAGCAGGTGCGTGGCGAAGGTATGCCGCATGACGTGTGGGGTGATCTTGAGGGTGGATGAGGCGGCTTCGCAGTACTTGTCGAAGAGCTTGCGCACGCCTCGGTCGGAGAGACGCGCGCCGTAGCGGTTGACGAAGAGCGCGCCGGCGTCTTTGGCGTGCTCCACGAGGGTGGGGCGGCCGGCGGTGAGATAAGTGGTGAGCGCTGTCAAAGCTTCGCGACCGAGCAGCGTCACGCGCTCTTTGTCGCCTTTTCCCACCACTCGCACAATCGCTTCCTCGAAATCCACATCCCCAATATTTAAGATGACTAACTCGCCGGCGCGCATGCCGCTCGCATAGAGCATTTCCAAAAGGGCGCGGTCGCGCAGTCCGAGTGGGTTTTGCGCGGGGGAGGTCAGAAGCTTCTCGATCTCATCCGTTCGCAGAAACTTGGGCAGCCGGCGGTCCAGTTTGACCGTTCGCAGCCCCGTCGCCGGCGATTGCGCCAGCTCGCCCTGCATCGTGAGATAATTGAAGAAGGATCGAAGCGCGGCGGTTTTGCGGGCGCGCGAGGCGCGGGCGAGACCGAGCGATTGCAGATGATTGAGATAGGCGCGGAGCAGCGATGGCTCAGCGTGGGCGGGGGTGAACTTGCCCTGCGCCATCGCGTAGTCCGCGAATTGGCGCAGGTCTTCGGCGTAGGCTTTGACGGTGTGCGGGGAGGCGCCCCGCACATCCGCCTGCGCCTTCAGGAAGGCGTCGATCGCGGTGTCAAACACGGGCGAGTAGGTTAAGGCCCTGGACGGTTTCCAGGGCGGCCATGCCGCGTTCAGCCATGATCGAGGCCTTTTCCTTCTTGTCACGGACGCGATTGGGAAGCGGCGGCACGATGCCCCAATTGGAGTTCATCGGCTGGAAGTCCTTGCCGTCATAGTGCGCGACATAATGCGTAAGCGCGCCCAGCATCGTCTCTTCCGGCAGCGTGAGCAGCGATTCGCCTTTTAAGAACCTCGCCGCGTTGCGTCCAGCGAGAATACCCGTGGCCGCCGATTCCACATACCCCTCCACGCCGGTAATCTGTCCGGCGAAAAAGATATTGGGATGTTCTTTCATCTGCAGAGCATTGGTCAGGAGCTGGGGGGATTGGATGTAAGTGTTGCGATGGATGACACCATAGCGCACGAACTCTGCTTCTTCTAATCCAGGGATCATGCGCAGAACGCGCTTTTGGTCGCCCCACTTCATGCGGGTTTGGAAGCCGACCATGGAGTACAAAGTCGCGTCGCGGTTCTCCTGGCGCAGCTGCACGCAGGCCCAAGGCCAGCGGCCGGTGCGCGGGTCGGTGAGACCGACGGGCTTCATCGGGCCAAAGCAGAGGGTCTTGGGGCCGCGTGAGGCAAGCACTTCGATGGGAAGACAGCCTTCAAAGAAAGACGTCTTGCCTTCGTGATCGCCCAGCGGCGCAAGCTCGGCAGTCGTGAGCGCTGCGTAGAAGGCGTCGTACTCTTCGCGGTTCATCGGGCAGTTCAGGTAGGCGTCGTCGTCGCCCTTATCGTAGCGCGAGGCGGCGAAGGCGATCTCTCGATTGATAGTCGAAGCGTCGATCGTCGGCGCGACGGCGTCGTAAAAATGCAGTTGTGTCAGCCCCGTCAACTCACCGATCGCGCCCGCGAGCGCTTCGGAGGTAAGAGGGCCAGTTGCAATAATCGTCACGCCATCTTCGGGCAGCTCCGTGACTTCCTCGCGCACGATCTCAATATTGGGATGAGTGGAAAGCCGCTCTGTGATGGCCTGAGCGAAGAGAATGCGGTCCACGGCGAGGGCGTCGCCAGCAGGAACGCTGGAGGCGTCGGCGCAGGCGATCACCATCGACCCCATGCGCCGCATTTCTTCCTTCAAAAGACCGGCCGCGTTGGTAATACTATTGGATTTGAGGGAGTTGGAGCAGACAAGCTCCGCGAAGTCGCCCGTCTGATGGACGGGAGTTCGCTTCACGGGCCGCATTTCATAAAGGCGCACTTTGGCCCCGGCCTCGGCGGCCTGCCAGGCGGCCTCGCTGCCTGCCAGTCCGCCACCGATAACTGTCACATAGGTCATGGAAAGAGTATACCCTGGGAATCTTCCGCCGTGGAACGAGCAATAGGCGGAGCCATTTGGCTCCGCCTATTGCTCGTCAATAAGAATTGGACCTAAAGCTCGTATTCGTCAATCGGCGAGAAGTAGATGACGGTGACGATTTCGTCCTCGGATACTTCGCGGGCGTAGATGCGTGAGAGGAGAGTCACGGCGTCTTCGGTGGTGTGGAACTCGGGGTTCTCACGCTGGATGTCGCGGGGCGACAGGTCCTTGGCGACCTTGACTTCGACGGCGTCTAGGATGGCGCAGAAGAGTTTCTTGCGCCGGGCGAAGCGCTGCCCGACCGTCACCCATACGATCTGGCCGGTGGCGTACTTCGCGCTTTTGTCGCCGAGACGGATCGTCGCGGACTTGCGGCCGCGCTTCAGCGCGTCGCCGTAAAGATCTGTGTAAAAATTCAGAGCGAACATCCCCTTGAGTTATCCTTTGCCTTGCGCCGCACCCGCCAATTCGCGCGTCTGCGCGGGTTCGGCTTCCGTTCCCGCTTCGTCGTTCTCACCGGCTTCGTCGTTTGATTTCTTCGTTGACTCTTTGTAATCGCATTCAGCGTTGTGGCACTTGACGCCAATCACGCGCCCGCGATATGTATTTTCCATCACCGGCGAGCCGCATGTCGGACAGTCTTGTCCGGTCGGCTTGCCCCAGGCCACGAAGTCGCACTTCGGGTACTCTTTGCAGCCATAGAAGATGGCGCCCTTACGGCTGCGCTTCTGGACGATCTCGCCGCCGCACTTGGGGCACGGAATGTCGATCTTTTCGGCTTCGGGACGGACAATTGTCTTGCACTCGGGGTAGTCCGAGCAGCCAACGAACTCGCCGAACCGGCTGGAGCGCACCACCATCGGCTTGCCGCATTTCGGGCAGTCGATGCCGGCGAGCTTCGGCTCGATCTTGACCTTCTCCATCTCCTCGCCGGCCTTTTCCAGGCTCTCGGCGAACGGACCGTAGAAGGAGCGCATCATCGCGACCCAATCTTCCTTGCCCTCGGCGACGCCGTCGAGCTTGGTTTCCATCTCGGCGGTGAACGCGATGTCCAGAACGCTGGGGAAGTGCTTCACCAGCAGGTCGTTGACGGTTGATCCCAGTTCGGTGGGCTTGAACTTCTTCTGCTCCAGCTCCACGTACTTGCGGTCGATAATCGTGGACATGATCGCGGCGTAGGTGCTCGGGCGTCCGATGCCCTTTTCCTCCAGCGCCTTGACCAGGGTCGCTTCCGTGTAGCGCGGGGGCGGCTCGGTGAAGTGCTGCTTAGGCAGGATCTGGAGCAGTTTCAGCAGCTGTTCGTCGGTGAGCGCCGGCAGGGGCTGCTTGTCCTCGTCATCCACCTGATTCGGATCGTCCTTGCCTTCACGGTAAACGCGCAGGAAGCCGTCGAACTTGACGGTCGATCCCGTGGCGCGGAACGTATAGTTCCGTGCGCTGATGTCTACGGTAACGACATCGAACACGGCGGGCGCCATCTGGGACGCTAAGAAGCGCTGCCAGATCAGCTTGTACAGCTTGGCCTGCTCGGCGGTCAGAAGCTTGGCGATCTGATCGGGAACGCGCTCGACGCTGGTCGGGCGGATCGCTTCGTGGGCGTCCTGCGCGGAGCCGCCCTTCTTATATTGTTTGGTCTGCGCCGGAGCGTAGGCCGCGCCGTATTCCGTGACAATGTAAGCGCGAGCCGACTGCTGCGCTTCATCGGCGATACGCGTGGAGTCAGTACGCATGTAGGTGATCAAACCGACATGGCCTTCGCCGGCGACTTCCAAACCTTCGTAGAGCTGCTGCGCGACCATCATCGTGCGCTTGGCGCTAAAGCCGAGCTTGCGCGAGGCTTCCTGCTGGAGCGTACTGGTGATGAAGGGCGCGGACGGGTTGCGTCGCTTCTCGCTCTTCTTGACCTTCTTGACACGGTACTCGGCGCCGTCCAGATCCGACAGGATCTTGTCGCTCGTGGCTTGATCGGGAATTTCGATCTTCTTGTTGTCACGCTCGGTCAGATTGGCGTCGAACTTGTTCTTCACCGTATCGGGAGTCAGCGTCGCGCCGATCGTCCAGTACTCGACGGGATTGAACGCCAGGATCTCCCGCTCGCGGTCCGCAATGAGACGAACGGCGACCGACTGCACGCGGCCGGCGCTCAGGCCCTTCTTGACCTTGCGCCAGAGCAGCGGGCTGATCTTGTAGCCCACGATCCGGTCCAGTTCGCGCCGCGCCTGCTGGGCGTTGACGCGGTCCATATCGATCGTACGATAGTTCTGCAGCGCCGCCAGAACCGCCGTCTTGGTGATCTCGTTGAACTGGATACGCTTTGGATCCTTGAGGCCGAGCGCTTCCTTGAGGTGCCAGGAGATCGCTTCCCCTTCACGGTCCGGGTCGCTCGCCAGGTAGACTTCATCGGCTCCCTTGGCGGCGGCCTTTAATTTGGCGACAACATCCTTGCGCTCGGGGATGATCTGATAGGTGGGCGCAAAGTCGTTCTCGATATCGATCGACAGCTTCTTCTCCGGGAGGTCACGCACATGCCCCATGCTCGCCTCAACCTGATAGTCCGCGCCGAGAAACCCCTTGAGCGTCTTCGTCTTCGCGGGGGACTCAACGATGATTAATTTCTTTGCCATACAAACCGTCTTTCCTGAGCGTTCTACTATTATAACACCCCACGCGCCGATTTGTTACCGGGGAGCGGGGCAAATGGCGCAGAACGCCAGCGCAATCGCAACTGCATGATCTTACCACACAATTTGGCTTTCCCGCGATGGAGAGATGCATCGCCCGCAAATCAGCGTGGCGCTCAAGGAGGAATGTTAGAACGCGAACCATAATGATTTTGGCATGCTCAAACCTTTAAAGATTGTTAGTCTGCTTCTGCTTATTCCGGCTTTCGCCGGTATTGCCGTCGCCGCCTTCGCTCGTTCGCGTCCCCTACAAAAGAGTGACCAGGTGTATATCCGTCGAGATCGAACTAAGGGCGTACAGTCTATCATACTTCGCCCGAATGGAACGCTGCTTTATGGCCACGTCGGCCGCTTTGGGACAAGCCGCCGACACGTCGCGGGCGCTTATAAGATCAAGGGCAAGACCATCCTTTTGTATGAGATGAGCAACCATGAATTTCAGCACGTAACTGAAATGTCATATACACCCAATGCAATCAATTCTGTGGGGAATGGTGTGTTTTATCGGAAACGATGATGGCGTCCGCGTCGTTATTCTCTTTGTTGACGGAACACAAATCCCCGACGGCTCTATGGGCCGATGGGGTTTTGTGTTCGGGGATGTACTCTCGTAACGAGCGTATCAGCCGGGCGTTGTGAAGGCGATGTCGTCCACATAGCCGCGATACCCGCCGGTGCTGTTAGGGTTGTCGTAGCCGAAGTCGACGCGGTTGACGGTCTTGCCGGCCAGCGGGGTCAGATCGACTGAGACGTAGTTCCAGGTATCCAGCGCCAGCGATCCGCTTTGCGCGTTGGGGTGGAGGCGAACGCCTTCAGATAGGCGTGCACCGCCGCGCCGCGTTGAGAACTCCCGGAGTACAGAAGCGAGGATTTGCCGCTTTGGCTGCTCTCGGTGCGAACTCCCATCTCCGGTCCCGATCCGCCGCTCAGCACGGGGCCGACGTGGGAGAGATTGCCTCCGGGAGATGAGATATCGACGTTGTTGGTCCAGGTCGGCTGATATTCGCCCGCTTCCAGACTGGTCCACCAGAAATAGTTCTGTGTGAGCGGCGTGGACATCCATCGGTGTAGGAAGGCGGGGCGAGGGAAAGGTTCGACCTCCAAGTGGTGTTCGCGTTGGTTCCCATGGTGTAGGCGAGCGTCGCGCCATAGGCGATGCTTGCGAAGCGAAGCCATGGGGAGTTGGAGCTTTGACCATTGACTGTCAGGCTTTGGATATCTGCCGCCTCTCATCTCCTCTACGCCGATAATCTTAAATACACCATAAAGGTATCATGAAACGGCTCCATGAAAATTCATTAATGGCTCCATTGTTGACTATGGTCCCTTTACATGTTAGAATTACCTAGTCTCAGAGATCTAAGACACTCAGAAGTTACAGGCGTATCAGGACGTCTGCATTCCACGAAGAATGCCGTCAAGTCCGGCAATTGCTGCCCGGCGCCCAGGAAAGTGAGCGATCCATTTGAATGAAGTGAAATTATCTCGCCGCGCGCTGCTGCAATTGGCGGCGGGAGCGTCAACGACGATGTTGGCGAGTCATTTGCCCGCAGCATGGGGACGCGCCCCGCGTGAGCGAAAAGCCGCCCAATTTCAAAATCCGCTGTTTGCTGGCGACTACGCGGATCCTACGATCCTGCGCGTCGGCAAGGATTTCTATTTCACCCACACGTGCTACCGCTATGCGCCAGGCCTAGTGGTCTGGCACTCGCGCGATCTGGTGAACTGGACCCCGATTTCGAAGGCGCTCAGCCATTCCTACGAAAGGGCGGAGGTATGGGCGCCTGATCTTGTCGAACACAAGGGACACTATTATATCTATTTCCCAATGGGAGGCATTTTTGTCGTCCATGCGGAACATCCGAGCGGACCATGGAGCGAGCCGATCGAACTGAAGGTCGACGATATCGATCCCGGCCACATCGTTGGGCCGGACGGGACACGTTATCTTTATACGGCGGGCGGCCACATGGTGGAGCTGAGCGACGACGGCTTGTCCGCAGTCGGAGAAAAAAAGCAGGTTTATAACGGCTGGCAGTTCCCGGCGGAATGGAAGACGGAAGGGTTCTGGCTGGAGAGCCCCAAGCTGACCCGGCGCGGCGACTTCTACTACCTGATCTGCGCCGAAGGCGGCACCAGCGGACCGCCCACCAGCCACATGGCCGTCGTGGCTCGCTCCCGTTCGCCGCTAGGCCCGTGGGAAAATTCGCCCCACAACCCGCTCATCCACACGTACAGCGAGGATGAGACCTGGTGGTCAGTGGGGCACGGAACGCTCGTGGACACGCCCGATGGCCGCTGGTACTTCGTTTACCACGGCTACCGAAACGGCTTTAAGTCGCTGGGGCGTCACACGCTGCTGGAGCCGATCGAATGGACGGACGACGGCTGGCCGCAGGCGCCGCTTGGCTCGCGGCGCGACCAGCCGATGCCCGCGCCGATGGGCGTCGCCCAGAAGCCGATGCTTTCGCTGTCTGACGACTTCCGCGCGCCAGCGCTCAAGGCGACCTGGGGGGCTTGGAGCGAAGCCGACATGAGCCGTTTCCATACAGGACACGGCGCGCTCACGGTGGGCGCCAAGGGCGACACGCCCGGGCACAGCTCGCCGCTCACCGTGATGGCGCGCGACGCCAGCTATGAAGCGCAGGTCGTGGCGTCGCCGAAGGGGGGCTGCGGCGCGGCGCTGGGGCTGTTTTATAACCCCGACCACTGGCTGTTCGCCGAACTGGGCAGCGGGCGTCTGCGCGTTTACGGTCCCAAGGAAACTCTGGCGGATCGGCCCTGGACGGGGAGCGCGGCGCACCTGAAGATCGTGAACCGTCGCCACCGTATCGAGGTATTGGCCAGCGACGACGGGCGTCACTGGCAAAGCTTGGTGAAGGATTTCGACGCGTCCGACTTCAACGTCAATAAGCTGGGGGGATTTCAGGCTCTGCGCATCGCGCTGGCGGCGAGCGCGACCGGCGAAGCGCGCTTCAGCGATTTCCGTTACCACGCTTTGTGAGTCACCACGGAATTGGGATTGCGCGGTTGCCTTCAGGCTTCACGCGCAAATCAGCCCCGCAAGCGATTGTCGCTTGCGGGGCTGATTTGTACGGAATTTACTGAAGGAGGAATCGCTGCTGGTTGCCGCCATTCCAATCCCATAGAATAATTTTGAACCCGTCCACGGTGGATCCGGAATTATCCAGGGATCTGCTGTTGGCCTTGCTCCAGATTTTGTAGGAGCCGTCGGACTGCCCGTCCACCCACCAGCGCTGGTTGTTGTTGGCGCTGTCTGCGGGCCACTGGATGAGCTGCGTTCCGTTCGTCGTGGATCCGCCTGTATCCAGCCCCTGTGTGCTGTACGCGTTGACGATGTTCCACGAGGTATCCGAGTTCTGTGTGAAGTTCCAGGTCTGCCATGGCTGGCCGCCCTTACCCCATTGGATGATCCCGGCGTTATTGGCCATGCTGCCGCCGTTCTCCACCGCCTTGCCGCTAACTTTGCTCACAATCACATGGGAGCCGGTCAGAGGATTAATCTGAGTAACCAGCTGGACCACCACCGCGCTGAGGGCGTTCATGGCGTATGTCTCGCCGCCAGGAGTATTTGCCAGCCAATTGTTATCCGTGAGATTTTTATCGGTGCGTCGATGATTCCATGCAGCGGCCGCTTGATTATTCAGCCAGCCGCTGTATGTGCCCCAGAGGTTATTTTCACGCGCGAATCTGCTCAAGCCGCGCACGAACTGGTCCGCCCAAGATCCGTCCGCGCCATTGTGATAAAGAGTAGGCGTGGAGTTGACGATAAAATCGGCCGCGAGTTTCGCGTCGTTATAATACTGCTGGTTCCCCGTGGCTTTGTAGAGAGCGTTGGCCGCAAGGATGAAGGCCCCGCTGTTATAAACATTGCGGGACGATTGAAGGGCGCCAGTGTTCGTCACTCCTTCGTTAACCTGTCCAGTGGAAGGATCAAAGACATGGCTTCGCATCCAGGGATAGATTTGCTGTGTGCACTTGTTCAGATAGGTGGCGTCGCCCGTGGCTTGATAGAGCAAGCAGCCGGAGATGATCATCGGGTCATTGCTCAAAGCGCATTTGCTGAACTTATCCCCGTTTTCCCAGACGCCTCCGCCCACGACGCCGTCCCATCCGCGATTCCAAACCATGTTCCAGTTATTGGCGGCGACGTCTCGGTAAGTGGTGTTGCCAGTGATTTCGTAAGCGCGAATCGCCGCGATGATTCCCCATTCCACGTCATCGTTCCAGCCGTCCCACGACCAGTTGTAGGTATCCTGATTGAACTGAGAATTGACCAGATCGATGACGAGCTGTTTGTTGGCCGGTGTTGGAGACCGATCGTAGGCATCCTCCACCATGGTGATCATGTAGCATTGACCCCAGAAGAACGCCTTGTCGCGTTTGTTCAAGCCATCGACGAAGTAAGTCTGACCACCAGATCGCACCAGGTAGGCGGATAGAAAGCTGTTATAAGCAGCGTCGGCGTTTGCGGCGTTTTGGGCGTGAGCCGTGGGGGCGGGAAGGAGGGTTGCTGCGGTGAGGAGCGTAGTCACCAAGCTCGTCATAAGATTCGTCTTCGTTGTTTTCATGGTGTTCCTTTGTAGTGAGTGGATCCGCATCCAAGGCGCGCGCAACCGCCTGGGCGGAAGAAATTTTTCACCCAGGCGGTTGCGTCGTGCGAAGGGGCCTCAGGGCTAATGGGCGCCCACATAGAACCTTTGGTTGGTTCCTGGGTTCGAACCCCATTGGTCAAGCTGCGCGCCCTGCGTTGTTCCGCCAGGATTGTCCAGAACCAGGCCGCTGTGCCGGTTGGTAAACACATACGAGCCGTCGCTCTGACGGGTGGGCAGCCACTGGTCGTTGCCCTGGTTGCCGAATTGCCATTGGACAATAGGCGCGCCGTTGTCGGTGCGGGCGCCGGAGACATTGATATCCAGGCCGCTGTACGCATTCTTGATCTGGTAGTAGCCGCTGCTGGTAGGGATGAAGTTCCACAACTGGTTGGAGCCGCCGCCGTAGGGATACTGAATGACGATTCCGCCGTTGGTGGTGGAGCCGCCGGAGACATCCAGCGAGAGTCCGCTGTAGACGTTTTTGATCTCAAAGTAGCCGGCGAAATCGATGTTGGAGACCCAGCCGTTGGCGATGACCTGCTGGACGCCGCCAGCCCAGACGTTGGCCATCTTCTGATAGCCGCCGTCGTTGGGATGTGTGCTGTCGTACAAGTCTCCCGTGTTGAGCGAACTCATGCTGACCATGGTGATATGCTTGCCGGCGTTCGCCCGCGCCTGCACGATGCCGGGGATCTGGCTGTTATAGGAGTTGATGCGCGATTGAACCGTTGCGTCCTTATTGCAGATCAGCTGAGCCACCACGATAGTGACGCCGGGGTCGGTGTTGAAGATCTGATCGATCAGTGAAGCCAGTCTGTTGGGCGCGGTGGAAACGTTATAGTTCTGCCCCAGATCGTTGGTGCCGATATGCAGCGTGACGAGATTGGGCTGATAAGTCGCTAATGGACCGTTGATCAGTGCGGCGACCTCATCGATTCGCTTGCCGGAATGGCCTTCATGGTCGGGATCGAACATCACGCCATCCCGAATGGCGCCGACGAAGTCGATGGCGTTGCCCTGGTTTTTCAGTGTGCTCCAGAGCGGTCCCCGGTAGCCGTTGTTGGTGGTGCTTTGGAATCCCGACGTGATCGAGTCGCCAATCGGCATCAGGCGCAATCCCGCGCTTTGCGCCGCCGAGGAAATCCCTGTCAGCATCATCAGGGAGCCCAGGCAGACCGAGGCGAAAGAGAAAGCGTTCTTTTTTTTATATGCGGACACAGTCATTTTTAGTCTCCCAAGGGTGAAGTGAACAAAAGAAAAACGGCGATCGCCGTTTATTTGAGATACCATCTCTGGTTAGCGCCGCCGTTCCAGCCCCACTGGATCAGCGAAGCGGCGTTCGTATTCATATTGTTGTTGTCGAGCGCCAAACTATTGGCTTTGTTCCAGATCTTGTAGGAGCCGTCGGACTGCTGGTCCACCCACCAGCGCTGGTTGTTGTTGCCGCTACTCGCGCCCCACTGGATTATTTGTGTTCCGTTCGATGTGCTGTTGGCGTTATCCAGCCCCTGGCCGCTATATTTATTGACAATACTCCAGGAGCTATCGGAATTCTGGGTGAAGATCCACTTCTGCGCGCTGCCGCTGTTCCAGCCCCATTGGATGACGCCCGCGCCCTGGGTGTTGGTGCTGGCGTTGTCAATCACTAAGCCGTTCGCCTGGTTGAAGATGGTGTGAACGCCGCTGATGGGATTGATCTGAGAGACCGCCTGCACGACAACCGAGCCTTCGGCTTCCATCGCGCGGAGATTGCCGGTCGTGGTGGGCGAAGTGAAGTTGTTCCAGGAGACATTGGAATCCGTTCGCCGGTTATTCCAGGCGGAAGCGGCGTTGTTCTCCAGCCATTGCCAGTAGGTGTTCCAGAGATTATTTTGGCGGGCGAAGAGGCTCAGGCCCCGGTAGAACTGATCGCCTCCAAAGTCCCCATTCGCGGGATGGTCTTCATTCAAAATGGGGTATTTGTTGATCACATGAGCGGCGGCCGTTACGGCGTCGTTGTAATACTGAGTCGTACGCGTGATCTTATAGAGCGCGTTGGCCGAGTTGACAAGAAGCCCGCTGTTATAGGCGTTATCGTCGCCGTAGATGCCGGTGGAGTTCCAGCCTTCGTAGACTCGGCCGTTGTTGGGATCGTAGGCGTGCGACCGCGCCCAGGCGTAGATGGACTGGCTTTTGCTCAAGATCGTGGCGTCGCCGGTGGAATCATAGATGAGGCCGCCGGCGATCACCATCGGCCAGTTGCTCAGCCCGCCTTTGCCGCCGGCGGGGACGTTATCCATATTCTCCCAAATCCCGCCGCCGAATGTATTATCCCAGCCCCGGTTGTAAACGACGTTCCAGTTTGTTACGGCGGCGTCTCGGTAAGCGGTATTGCCGGTAATTTGATAGCCTCGGATCAGCGCGATAATCGCCCACGCCAGATCGTCGTTCCAGCTGTCCCACGCCAGGTTTTTGTTCGTGTCCGGCGTGATCTCATTCGCGATGAAGGTGTTCAGAAGATCGGTGACGAGCTGCTTTCGATCCGCCGCTTTATTCTTATCGTAGGCGTCCTCCACGCCGGTGATCATATAAGCCTGACCCCACATAAAGGCGCGGGAACGATCGGTGAGGCTGTTGCAGAAGTAGGTCTGTCCGCCGGAGCGGATCAAGTACGCATTGAGCCAGCCGTTATATACGGTGTCGGCGTTGGCGCTGTTTTGCGCGTGGGCGCCAGGCGCGCCGGCGAGCGTAATCGAAAGCCCCAGTAATGCTGCAAAGCCGATGCGCTTTGTCCAGTGAGAAGTCATTTTTTTGCGTGTCGAGCGGGTGTTCATCGTGGTGTTCTCCAAATCCTAGTCGTTTCTTGGGGGCTTACTGCAGAAGCCAGCGCTGCTGGGTTCCACCGTTCCAAATCCATTCGATCAGCGCCTGTCCATTGGTATTGGAGCTGGAGTTATCCAGCGCCAGGCTGCTTTGCTGGTTCCAGATCTTGTACGAGCCGTCGGACTGCACGTCCACCCACCAGCGCTGGTTCGTATCGCGGGTCGGAGTCCACTGCACCATCTGTGTACCGTTGGTCGCGGAACCGCCGGGATTATCCAAAGCCTTCCAGCTCGACTGACTGACGATGTTCCAGGAGGTATCCGCGTTCTGGGTGAAGTTCCACTTCTGGTTCTGGCCATAGTTCAAACCCCACTGAATCACGCCGCCCCCGTTGGCGGCGCTGCCGCCATTATCGATCGCAATGCCGTTCTGCTTGCTGACAATCGCGTGCGTACCGGCAATGTTGTTGGGCTGGGTCGCCGGAGTGAATTGCAGCCAGGCCACTGCGCTGGCGAACTTATTCGCGATCAAGGTATTGTCGTTGGGAGTCTGCTGAGTCCAGCCGTTCCAGGTGATGTTGAGATCGGTGCGCCGGGTGTTCATGATGGCGTCCGCGTTCTGCACCATCCATGGATAGTAAGTTCCCCATTGGCGGTTGTCCCGGCAGAAATGTCCCAGGCCACGCGCAAACTCATCCGCCCAGGTGTTCAGGTAACCGGCGTTGTTGCTGATGATCCCGTTCGTCGTCATGTTGTTCTTGACGTAATCGATGGCTCGCTTGGCGTCGTTGTAGTAGTTCACGTTTCCCGTGATCTGGTACATGTAATTGGCGAAGTCCACAAACGTCCCCTGGTTATAGACGGCTGTGCCGGTGTTGACCACTCCGTTACGATCGACATTGGCGTAAACCTGGCCGTTGCTCGGGTTGTAAAGGTGATGCCAGACCCAGTCGTAGATCTGGGTCGCCCGGTCCAGATACCATTGATCGTGATTGCTTTGGTAGATCAAGCAAGCCACTTTCCCCAGACTGTCGTTGGACAGAGCTTCTTTATTGATGGCTTGCCCAGCCGGAGTTTTTTCGGGCTGCTGCTCCCAGATTCCGCCGCCATTGTATTGGGTATCCCAGCCGCGAGCCCAGGCCATATCGAAGCCATAGCGGGCCTGGGTGAGAAAGTTGGCGTTGCCCGTCTGCTGATAGCCACGGACCAGCGCCAGTGAAAACCAGCCAATATCGTCATTCCAGCCGTCCCAGTCCCACGGCGGCGGAGTCTTCTGGAGCCAGGTCGTGCAGAGGTTATTCACCAGCGTCTTGTGCGCGGCGCTACCGGTGCGCTCGTAAGCGTCCTCCGCCACGAGAATGTCCAGCGAGGCCGCCCAGGTGCCGTCCGCATTTGCGTTGTTCAGCGCCGCTTTGTAATAGGTCTGGCCGCCGGAATTTACCAGAAAGGCATTGTTGAATGCGTTGAAGGATGAATCGGCGTCGCCGGAGCCGATCGCCGCCGCCTGCTGCGGCATACTACAGCTCAGGCCAACAAGCAAAGCCAGCAGCCCAATTTGGCCCACGATCTTTGCCTTGATCGCGCATGGTATCTTCTTCATGTTCATGATCTCCTTGTCAATGTATTGTGATAATAGCGATAGAATCATACGGAAACACGGCCGCTGCCTTTATCAGACAGCGGCCTTTCTCCAATGATTTATTGCAGCAGCCAGCGCTGCTGGGGCGCGTTGGCGTTCCAGCCCCATTCGATCAGCGCCTGTCCGTTGGTCGTAGTGCTGGAGCTATCCAAAGATAGGCTGCTTTGCTGGTTCCAGATCTTGTAACTGCCGTCAGACTGCATGTCTACCCACCACCGCTGGTTCGTGTCGCGGGTAGGAGCCCACTGAATGATTTGCGTTCCGTTGGTGGTGGAGCCGCCTGGAACATCCAGCGCTTTCCAGCTGGATTGGCTGACGATGTTCCAGGAGGTATCCGCATTCTGGGTGAAGTTCCAAATCTGGGTCTGGCCGTAGTTCAAGCCCCAGAGGCCCACGACTTTGTTATTGTCGATCAGGCCGAGCGTGTCCACCGCCATGTTGTTCAAGCCGACGATCGTGTGCCGTCCCCAGACGTTGCTGGGCATGGTGGCTGGGGTGTACTGCAGCCACGCCGCCGCGTCGCAAAACCGATTCGTAATGATATTATTATCGTTCGGGGTCTGCTGGCTGAAGTCGCTCCAGCAGATGTTGTAGTCGGTGCGGCGACGGCTCCAGGCGGCGTTGGCGTTGGCCTGCGCCCAGCTGAGGTATGCGCCCCACTGGCGGTTATCCCGACAGAAATGTCCCAGGCCTCGGGCGTACTCGTCCGACCAGGTATTGGTGCCGCCCCCGGTCATGACGCCGCCGTTGTACCAGGAAGGACCTTTGACGTAGTCGATCGCCCTTTTGGCGTCGTCGTAATACATGACGTTGCCGGTGATCTGATAGAGGTAATTGGCGTAATCCGCAAAAGTGCCCTGGTTGTAGACATTCCTGCTGGTATCGACGACGTTGTTGCGGTCAACGCCGTTGTAAACTTGGCCGTTGCTTGTATTGTAGAGGTGGCTGCGCACCCAGGCGTAGATCTGAGTAGCGCGGTCCAGATACCATTGATCGTGGTTGCCCATGTAGATCAGGCAGGCGGCCTTGCCCAGGCTGTCGTTGGAGAGAGCTTCCTTGTCGATCTTCTGGCCGGCCGGGGTCATGTTGGGCTGCTGTTCCCAAATGCCGCCGCCGTTGTACTGGGTGTCCCATCCGCGCGCCCACGCCATGTCGAAGCAGGACGTTCGCGCCTGGGTAAGCAGGTTGGCGTTGCCGGTGATCAGATATCCGCGGGCCAGCATGATGGACATCCAGCCGATGTCGTCGTTGTAGCCGTCCCAGGTGTATCCGGGCGGGAACTTCTGGAGGAAGGTAGTGCAGAGGTTGTTGACGAGATTCTTGTGCGCGGCGCTGCCGGTCCGCTCGTAAGCATCCTCGGCCACCATGATGTCTAGCGCGCCGGTCCAGCCGCCGTCAAAGGTGCTGCCGTTGATGCTTGTCTTGTAATAGTTGCCATTAACCAAAAATGCGTTGTTAAAGCCATTGAACATCGTGTCGGCGTCGCCGGATCCTATGGCCGACGCCTGCTGGGGCGATGCGCCTCCCAGACCAACAAGTAACGCCATCAGGCCGACTTTGGCCAGTACTCCGATCATTGAACCCTTATTTTTCTTCATGTTAATCCTCTCTGATTTCGTAGCTGTGATGCGATTTTAACTATTAAACAATGTCTTCTGTGGTTGTTTAATTACCTCCAGGACGGAAATTGTCTTGACCATTATTGTTAATTGTATTGCTATTCTAGCAATAATACTTTTTAAGCGACTAAGCACTAACAATGCTGTCATCGTGTTCCTGTATCATACTTCGTTACGGCTCCATTATATAGCAGAATGGGACCATTGTCAAGCGATTGGTCCCATAAAGATTTCGTTCAGGGGTTCATTGCGTCGGATGCAGTCAAACGCCGCAATGCGATGACAACAGACTTTGATGTGGGTGTGTTGCTTTTGTCGGCAACGCTGTTGATGGGGACCAGGACATTGGCTTCGGGGAAGTATGTGGCGGCGCATCGGCGGGGGATGTCGTAGGGGACGATCAGAAATCGTTCGGCGACGCGTTCTTCTCCTTGGAAGCGGCCGATCAGATCGACCCATTCCTGAGGCTGGAAGCCTAATTCTTCGATATCGTGGGCGTTCAGAAGCACAACACGGCGGCCGTTGTGGATGCCCCGGTACCGGTCATCCAAGCCGTAGATTGTGGTGTTGTACTGGTCATGGCTCCGAATGGTCATCATGAGAAGCTCGTCTGGCGCCAGCTTTGTTTCAGGGATGGGGTGGACCGTGAAGCGCGCTTTTTGTGTGGATGTGACGAAGCTGCGCTCGCGTGCGCCGTTCGGCAGCCGAAAGCCGTTGGTTTCGCGGACGCGTTCGTTATAGTCGTGGAAGCCGGGAATGACATGAGAGACGTGATCGCGGATGAGATCGTAGTTTGACGCCAATTGGTCCCATTGAACTTTGGATCGGGCGCCAAGCGTGGCGCTCGCCATGCCGGCGACGATGGCCGGCTCGCTGCGAAGATGCTCGGACGCCGGCGCGAGCGCGCCGCGTGAACGATGAACGACGCTCATGGAATCTTCTACGGTGACAAACTGCGGCCCGGACGACTGGATGTCAGCCTCAGTGCGGCCTAGACAGGGAAGGATTAGCGCCGTTTTTCCCGTAATGAGATGACTGCGATTGAGCTTGGTGGAGATTTGAACGGTCAAATCGCATTGGCTTAGCGCCGTCGCTGTATAGGTTGTATCCGGTGTCGCGGAGAGAAAATTTCCGCCCATGCCGATGAAGACACGCGCCTTGCCGGCGTGCATTGCTTTGATCGATTCGACGGCGTCCAGGCCATGGCGGCGTGGCGGCTCGAAATCGAATTCGCGTCCCAGGGCGTCCAGAAATCGGTCGGGCATCTTTTCCCAAATGCCCATTGTCCGATCACCTTGGACATTGCTATGGCCGCGCACGGGGCATACGCCGGCGCCGGGCTTGCCGATCTGGCCGCGCAGAAGCAGCAGGTTGACGATTTCCTGAATGTTGGCGACGGCGTTTTTGTGCTGCGTCAGCCCCATCGCCCAGCAGCAGATCATCCGCTCGGCGCGCATCGCGGTTTCCGCCGCCTCACGGATCTGCTCGCGACCAATGCCGCTTTGCTCGACGATTGCTTCCCAAGATTCCAGGCGTATATCGGCTGCGAACTCGTCATAGCCGCTGGTATGCGCCGCGATAAACTCATGGTCGAAGACCGACCCGGGAGATCTGTCTTCGGCTTCCAGCATCTCTTTGAGGATTCCTTTGAGCAGCGCGACGTCGCCGTTGATCCGCACTTGCAGGAAGAGCTTGGAGAGCGGGGTGCCGCCCGCCAGCATCCCGATGGGTTCTTGAGGGTGCTGGAAGCGTATCAGGCCGGCTTCGGGCAATGGGTTGACGCTGACAACCGTACAGCCGTTGCGAACCGCGTGCTGGAGGGCGCTGAGCATGCGCGGGTGGTTGGTGCCGGGGTTTTGTCCGATCACGAAGATCGTATCCGCCATCTCCAGATCTTCCAGCGTGACCGTGCCTTTACCAACGCCGAGCGTTTCGCTGAGGGCCGCGCCGCTGGACTCATGGCACATGTTGGAGCAGTCGGGGAGATTGTTTGTGCCGAACTGCCGTACGAACAGCTGATAGAGAAATGCGGCTTCATTGCTGGTGCGGCCGGAGGTATAAAAGAGCGCCTCATTCGGGGACGCCAGCGCGTTCAGTTCCGAGGCGATGATTTGGAATGCGTTATCCCACGAGACCGGTTCATAGTGTGTCGCCCCGGGACGAAGAACCATGGGGTGGGTGAGGCGGCCTTGCTTGCCCAGCCAGTGATCGGTTTGTTCCGAAAGATCGGCGACGCTCCATTTTTGAAAGAACTCTGTTGTGATTCGTTTGGTCGTTGCCTCCTCTGCAACGGCTTTGACGCCGTTTTCGCAGAACTCAGCGTGCGAGCGCTTGTTTTCGGGATCGGGCCACGCGCAGCCTGGGCAGTCGAACCCATCGGTCTGATTCATGCGCAGGAGCGTCCGCGCGCCGCGCACGACGCCTGTTTCTTCGTGAATGTGGCGCAGTGACGACACCAGGGCGGGCACGCCGCCAGCTGCGGTTTTCGGCGCGCTGAGGCCGGCGGTGGGCTCGGCTCGCGGCCCTTCCGGCTGTACTTCTCCATGATTGGTTAGATTTGGGTTATCGCTCAATTTTTGTCTCCATTGACGATGTGAGGCGCACTCGCTCCGCGCTAGTGTAAATATTGAAACGCTGGCCGCGAAGAAATCCGATCAGCGTGATTCCTGCTTCTTCCGCCATCTCAACGGCGAGACTGGAGGGGGCGCCGACCGCCGCGACAATCGGGATGCCCGCCATGTACGCCTTTTGCAGAAGCTCAAAGCTCGCGCGACCGCTCAGAAAAAGAATAGCACCCGAGAGAGGCAGCTGATGGTTGAGGACACACGCGCCAATGAGCTTATCCACAGCGTTATGCCGCCCGACATCCTCGCGCAGCGCGATCAGGGTTCCATCGGCTTCGAGCAGCGCCGCGCCATGAAGCCCGCCGGTTTGATTGAACGTCTTCTGGACTTTTCTTACTGTGTCCGGAATGCCGGTCAGGATATCAGCCTCGACTATTGGCGAACCAGGATTAATTGTAAACTTTGTGCGCTGCCGCAGGGCCGTCAGCGAGGTTTTGCCGCAGACACCGCAGCTGGAAGTCGTATAGAAATTTCTGCTCAGCCGTTCTAGGCCATCCAGGACTTCCGGAGCGACAATCGTTCGGATGACATTTTGCTCGGCCTGGCTTCCAAGAATTTGATCGGTTCTTTGAAACGCCCCTTCACCCCAGAGAAACCCGGCGGCAAGCTCGGCGTCGTTTCCGGGCGTACGCATCGTGATGGAAACCGTACGCGCCGGGCCGTGAATAGACGAAACCTGGATTTCCAGCGGCTCCTCGACGGCGACCAGATCCTCCACGGGGTCGATGTTACGCGCGCCAGCATTGGACGCGAGGCTGACTGCGGTGATCCGTATCTGCTTTGTCGCTAACAATGATGTCATAACTTATTATGACCCTGAATGCCGTATGTCGGCGCAATGCAAAGTCGTAAAAAAAGCGCCCCCGATCATCTTCATGCATGTGAAGAGGATCGGGGGCGCTCAGGATTTGTTTCGAAAGGTCGCCGAAATTTTACTGCGTGGTCATTGTCGCGTTCGGCGTTGCAACGCCTCCTCCAGCCACATGGTTATTTCCGGCGGAGGCGATTTTGCCTGCGCCCGTATACCCATAGTTCAGGCCGTTGTCCAAAAGATCGTCGTTGGACAGACGAATCGTGGCGGGGTTGTAGACGCGCGCGGCGGTTCCGCAGCTGCTGATGACACCATTGCTGAACGTCAGGAAGCCGCCCTCACCCAGAAGACCGACAGTTCCGCACTTTGTGACCATCGAGTTCGTGAACTGTCCGTATCCGTATCCCAGGTCGATGCCAACATAGGCGTTATTAACGGTGACATTGTCGCCGGACACGAAGAGGTTTCCGGCAGTCGTGATGGCGCTCACGCCACGGGCGCCGCCCGTAATCGTCGTATCCTTGATCGTCACCTTGCCGGCGGCGGTCAGCGACACGTCAATTCCATAGTTACTGAACGAAAAAATATCACATTTCTGCACGTTTAGCGCGCCGCCGGCAATGTAGCGAATGCCGTTCAGGCCCGTGCCGCCGCCGTCGAACGACAGATTACGCAGCGTCACGGTATCCGTCGAGGCCGCATTGACGATCACGCCGTTCGTGCCTGAGAACAGAATGCTGGACAGCGATCCGCCGCCGTCAATGGTGATCGACTTGGTGATAGTGACGGTTCCATAGCCGCCGGGATCGAGTGTGTCGATCTCACCGCCCGCGGCGGTCTTGGAGATGGCTCCCGCGAATGTCTTGCAGGGGGCGGTCCGACTGCACGGGTTGACGTCATCGCCGACGCCCGAGACCCAGGTGCGCGTCGCCTGTGCGTGCGCGGAAGTGGCGAACGCAAGCGCCGCGCCCGCGATAACGAAAGTTTTCATCGATTGGATCGTCATAGAAAATTTAGATCTCCTGGTAAGGTTAATCTATTTTCGGTATCTCACCGGCAAATCGAGAGGTTCACCTTGGTCGAGGCAAATTGGGATGTAAGAAACGAGGGAAGGGGAGAGCTGAAATCAGGGCGGCGTGGAGTGCGAAGTCTTCACGCCGCCTGGATGAAAAATCCGATTACGGAACGTGGTTTTACTGCACGGTGATTGTGGCGTTCGGCGCGACAATCACGCCTCCGGCAACGCGGTTATTTCCGGCCGAGGCGATTTTGCCTGCGCCCGTATACCCATAGTTCAGGCCGTTGTCCAAAAGATCGTCGTTGGACAGACGTACCGTGGCGGGGTTGTACACGCGCACGGCAGTTCCGCAACTGCTGATCGTTCCATTGCTGAAGGTTAAGAAACCGCCTTCGCCCAGAAGGCCCACGGTTCCGCACTTGGTCACGACCGAGTTTGTGAACTGGCCGTATCCATATCCCAGGTCGATGCCGACGAAGGAGTTATTGACGGTGACATTGTCGCCGGAAACGAACAGGTTTCCCGCCGTCGTAATCGCGCTCACGCCACGCGTGCCGCCCGTGATGGTCGTATCCTTGAGTGTCAGTTTGCCGGCGGCGGTCAGCGACACGTCAATTCCATAGTTACTGAACGAAAAAATGTTACATTTCTGCACGTTTAGCGCGCCGCCGGCAATATAGCGGATGCCATTGAGACCTAAAGTGCTCCCGGCGCCGTTTAGCGACAGATTGCGCAGCGTCACAATATCCGTCGCGGCCGCATTGACGATCACGCCGTTCGTGCCTGAGAACAAAATGCTTGAGTGCGATCCGCCGCCGTCGATGGTGATCGACTTGGTGATGGTGACCGCTCCATAACCGCCCGGGTCGAGCGTGTCGATCTCTCCGCCCGCAGCGGTCTTGGAGATGGCTCCCGCGAATGTCTTGCAGGGGGCGGTCCGGCTGCACGGGTTGACGTCATCGCCGACGCCTGAGACCCAGGTGCGGGTCGCCTGCGCGTGCGCGGATGTGGCGAACGCGAGGGCTGCGCCCGCGATAACGAAAGTTTTCATCATTGATTGGAGATTCATGGTTTGTCCTTTGCTCCTGCTGCTCTTGCGTTGTTTACAGTACTTGATTGGCGTGAATCATCATCGGTATGCGCCTGAAAGAAGTACGAGGCCAGAAAGACATACTGATGCGTTCAGTCTACCTGTTTCTGAGAGCAAATCGCAAAAGCGAGGGCTCGCACTGTTCAAAATATCAATGGTATACTATGAGTACTATACATAATACGGGTGGATCTGTGTTTGATCCGGCAAGGCCGTGCATTGACGCAATGTAGAAAGCAAGGACAACCCTAAATGCTCAATAAAAGTCTCTTCTCTGTGATTGCGCTCGCGGGACTGCTGGTCTCAACGGGATGCGGAGGCGGCGGGGGCGCGGGTTCGCCCGCAGCCGGCGGCGACGGTACGACCACACCGCCCACGACTAATCCTCAGACCGCGACAAACGCTACGGCAACGTTTCACGTCGATGTGGCGAGCCGCAAGGTTACGATCCAGTCCCTGACCGGAACCACGCCTAAAGTTTCGAAGGGCGCGCAGTCCCATGCGGTCTTTACGGGCAGCGCCGTCGGGTTTACTTCCAGCGCTTTGCTCGATCAGCCCGGTGACGCGGGTCTTAAAGTCCTGAGCGTTTCGCTGACGAACCATTGGGGAGTTCCAATCGGGCAGACGCCCGATGGCTCGCCGAGCGGCCTCAAAGTCCGCTTCAGCAATTTTACAAACGTCAGCGCTTTTACCGATCTGCGTCCAAAAACATCCGTCACCACGATCGCCGGCACGGGGAGCGGGGGAACTCAAGATGGACCCGTCGGATCGGCGTCGTTTAATCTGCCGGTCGGCGTGGCTGCCGCCGGAAACGGCGTTTACTATGTCTCCGAATATAACGCTCACCGAATCCGCAAGATTGCGAATGGCTTGGTCAGCACGCTTGCCGGCAGCGGCGCTGTCGGCGGGGCAAACGGGGCGGGATTGACGGCTTCGTTCAATATTCCTTACGCGATCGCGCTCAATCCTGTCGACGGCGCAATTATCGTCGCCGAGTTCGGCGGTCATCGTATACGGCGCATTACTCCAGACGGGCAAGTGACCACGGTGGCGGGAACAGGCGTTGCCGGATTGGCGAACGGCGCCGGAACCGCCGCGACGTTTAACCAGCCAATCGGAGTGACCGTCAGCGCCAGCGGCGTCATCTATGTGACCGAACAGGCCGGACAGGACGTGCGTAAAATTGTATTGACCGGCAGCGATCCCAAGGCGCCCGCCAGCTACACGGTCAGCAAACTCGCGGGCACGGGCAGCGCGGGATCAACCGACGGAAACGGCGCCGGGGCCAGCTTCAGCAGCCCCAACGGGATTGCCGTTGCTCCGGACGGCGTTCTTTACGTCGCCGATCGCATGAATGTGCGCATTCGCCGGATCGACACCAATGGAAATGTGACCACGATCGCCGGCACGGGAGCAGGAGGCTCGGCCGACGGAAGCGGCAACGCCGCCTCTTTTGCCGCTCCCCGAGGCGTCGCTTATGTCAACGGCGCGATCATTGTCGCCGACGGAGCTCGAATCCGTCAGGTGACCCTCAAGGCGGGTGGTTCGGCCAGCCCCAACTCCTCTTCCAGTTGGCAAGTGGCGACACTCGCGGGGTCTGGCGTGTCGGGATCGGCCAACGGAACCGGCGACGTCGCGACATTCACCAATGCGCAAATGATCACCAGCGATCCGAGCGGTAATATTATCGAAGCGGACGCCAGCCATACCGTGCGTAAGATTACGCCGAACAGCGGCGCGTTCCCTATTGGCGTCGCCAGCGGGACGGCTCCCAGTGAGCCGGTCCAGCTTTCCAATTCCGATGGCGTCATTCCCAATCCAGGCGACGGAACGAGCTTTCCTTACATCCAGTACGCCGGAGCGATTGCGGCCGGCGCCACTTCGGACGCTAAGAATTGGACCTTCGTCATCCCCGCCGGTGTGACGGCGTTCGAGTTTACAACAACCGTGGAAGCAGACTCCAGCATTCTGGCGCCTCCCGGCGCAGTCGATAACGGGCCGTCCCCGGTGTCGCCCAACAATGTCGGCTCGCCCGATGTGGAAATCCGAACGCTCTCGGGCGGGGGATCATCCCTCGGCTATTTAGACGGATCGGTCGCGAATGCACGATTCAACGGACCTGAGTACATCGCGGTCGATCAGTCGGGCAACCTCTACTTGTCCGACCAGTTCAATTCCGCCATTCGGCGTATCAGCGTCTCCGGTGTCGTGAGTACGATTGCCGGCCATGTGGGTGGTGGAAGCGGATCGGCCAACGGCGCCGGAAACGTCGCCTCCTTCAGCAGCCCCTCCGGAATTGCCGTAACGCCAAACGGATCGACCATCTATGTGGCGGACTCAGGCAATCAGAAGATCCGAATGATCACCCTCAATTCGCCTGGCGCAAATCCAGCGCTGTCCACGAATTGGACGGTGAGTACAATTGCGGGAACCGGCGCTATAGGCGGCCAGTATTCATCATTGCTGGGATCTACAGCGACATTCAATACTCCTCTTGGCCTGACAACGGATCCCGGCGGCAACCTTTACGTGACGGAATATAGCGGCAACCGTGTGCGTCGTCTCCAACTGGCCGGCGGTGATCCGACAAACGCGGCGAACTGGCAAGTTTCGCTTCTGGGTGGAGATACTTCGAATGCTGTGGGAGCAGTTGGGACTACCGACGGGAGCAGCTTCAGCGCTCACTTCAAAAATCCAAGCGGGATTACCTGTGATCGCGCTGGCATTCTGTATGTTGCGGATACCGGAAACTCCCGCATCCGAAAGATCACGCCGGACGGGATCGTATCGACTCTGGCCGGCGGAGTGAACGGAGATGTTCCAGTGAACGGCTACGCGGATGGAGCGGGGGCGGGGGCGCGGTTTGCGCAGCCATACGCCATATGTATCGACACGGCTGGTTACGTTTACGTCGGTGATGTGGGTAATCAGCGGATCCGTCGAATCAGTCCAACTGGGTACACAACGACTGTTGCGGGCACTGGTTTAACTGGCGCTAAAGACGGAACTGGGAATATCGCTCAGTTTAATTCCGTGCAATCTCTTGCGGTTGCCCCGTCTGGGACGATCTATATTGGCGAGACCAACAACAACGGGGTGCGCTTGCTTCAGCGGATTGTAAACTCAGGAACGCTGTAAGCGACGGAACTGCTTCTCGGCAGCAAAACAGGCTCGGACGAGTGATCGTCCGAGCCTGTTTTGCATCTATTACGGCCAGCGCTTATCTCCGCCGTTGACGTTCGACTTTCGAAGACGAGCGCAGCGTTTTCGTTTGGTGGAGCCGCCATTGCCCCCAATCCTTTGTCCAGGTATCGACCGAGGTGGCGCGGTCCGAATGATGTCCTGGCGCGATCTTCGCCGGGCTGACATCCCCCTTGCGAATGTCATACTCTAAGTATGATACTTCCGTAACGATTGCTTTCTTACCTGAGATTTTGACGTTGGTGATCTTTGTCTTCGATGAAAACTTTCGTCCATAGTAGAATACGCTGAGCAAGCTGGCGCGCACTTCATCAGCGGAACGATAGTCCCCAGTTTGGCTAATCGCCACGAAATCCGGAGCCGTATTACCGACCGCCTGCCGGTAATCCTTGATCTCCATCCCCCGGTCCATGCGTGCGTAGACTACAGGAAGCTCCTGATGAACACTGGCGGCGGTAATCGGCCTCGTTACGGAGTAACCAAACAAAACACCGCCGCACACGCAGAACGACGCCACGAAAACAATAATGGGTGAAAGCGATTGAGTGCGAGACGCTGGTTTCCTATCGCTTGCAATTTTTATATTAGGGTATGTCATCCTGTAAAATTTCTGGTTGTTCTCGGTCAATGGGGACACAGTGACTTATAAAGCTGATGAACATTTTCTCCGGGTGGCTCTTTTTCCATACAAACAAATCAATATAGCCTTGGCGGCGGCGCGGTGCGGGAAGTATGCCCTGGCTGAACACATCGCGCTGTCCATAACTCTCACCAGCCTCTTTGATTTTGTAGACGCGTCCGTTATGGCGGCACTCCGTCTTATGATAGGCCGGGTGCATCATTCGTTGACGACGATAGGCGGGGTGGGGTTTGTGTTTCGCTTCAAACCGTTCCCGCACCCGATATGCATTTTTAGAAAGCGGCTCACGCATATTTTAAACAACACCAAGCAATGATAAAGATAATACCATGATTGTTAGGACAATGGAGCGAGAAACCGATTGACCGTACGTCGGTATGCTATAATCCTCCATGCAGCGTTTCTCTTATGGTCTGGCGGTCGTTCTCTCCCTTGTTCTGATGCTCGGATCGATCAAGCACTTCCTTCCACTGGATCCCATTGAGGCAGGAGCATTTGTGACGGGCGCGTGGTGCGTTTGGCTGACGGTCAAGCAGAACATTTGGAATTGGCCAATTGGAATTGCGAACAATCTGTTCTTTATCAATCAATTCTGGCATGCCCGGCTGTACGCCGATATGAGCCTGCAAATCATTTACATCGTGCTCGGAGCAATCGGGTGGTATTGGTGGCTGCACGGCGGCCGCAATCGATCTATTTTGCTTGTCTCGCATACTCCGCGCACGACCGCCGTTATGGTCGCCACCATCGGGGTTGCGTCTACCGTCGGTATGACATTATATTTGAGACACATCCATGATTCTGCGCCGTTTCTGGACGCTCTCACGACGACGCTGAGCCTTTGCGCGCAGTTTCTGATGACGAAGAAGATGATTGAGAACTGGTATCTGTGGATCGCCGCCGATGTTCTCTATATTGGGCTCTTCACGTACAAACATCAATCCCTCACGGCCGCCTTGAACTTATTGTTCCTCATGATGTGCCTTGTGGGTCTGCGTGTTTGGAGAAAATCGCTGAGAGAGCAAGGGGAAGACTACGCTTCTTCGGAACCGGCGGCCACGTATGTATAACAACGGTTTCGTCGTCGGCAAGTTTTACCCGCCGCACCGTGGGCACAAGCATCTGATCGACACCGCGCAAGCTAATTCGCGCCATGTGACGGTCATGCTGGTCGGCCGTCCGGAAGAAACAATCCCGCCCACACTGCGAGCGCAATGGCTCCGAGAGATCCATCCCGATGTGACGGTGATCGAGGTTGACGACGTCCACGGCGACGACGATTCGCAGGGGTGGGCGGAGTTCACCATTCAGACCCTCGGATATGCGCCCGACGCAGTCTTCAGTTCCGAAAACTACGGCGAAACGTTCTCCTACTTTCTGGGATGCGCGCATGTGATGGTCGACCATGCCCGTGGAACAGTCCCATGCTCTGGGACAGCCGTTCGCCGCGATCCATTAGAATGCTGGGATTACCTGGAGCCCTGTATCCGCGCCCACTTCGTCAAGCGCGTCTGCGTCCTCGGCGCCGAGTCTACTGGGACAACCACGTTGTCCAAAGCTCTTGCCGAGCACTACGGCGTCCATTGGGTCGCCGAATACGGACGGGAATATTGTGAGGAGAAGTTCGCCGGCCGCGTCATCACGGACGACACAGCCGAAATCGAAGATGACTGGACCACGGAAGAGTTCGTCTTAATCGCGCAAACCCAGTGCGAACGAGAAGACGCCGCCGCCTGCGAAACCAACAAACTTCTGATTTGCGACACCAACGCCTTCGCCACGAACCTCTGGCATGAGCGCTACATGGGCGCCTTATCCCCGGAAGTCGAAGCCATCGCCGCCCAGCGTCACTACGATCTCATCCTGCTGACCGCCGACGACATCCCCTTCGTCCAGGACGGCACACGCGACGGCCGGCATATTCGCCACGCCATGCACGAACGTTTTGCCGAACTGCTCGCCGCGCAGGCGACGCCGTACGCTATTCTTTCAGGACCGCATGAGGACCGGCTGCGTGAAGCGGTTTGTTTGATGGATAGCGTTATGAAATTTGCCAATCCTCAGTGAACACAATTGTTCGCTTAGGATTTCGCTCCATAGCTTTCTTTGATTGCGGTAATATGGTCGTCGATTACTTCTCCAGAGCGACGGCGGAACTGGACGCCATCCTCAAAGAATGGCGTGAGCGCCCCCTGGGAGAGTTGGCCTATTTGTATCTAGACGCCCGTTACGAGAAAGTGCGTCAGGGCGGCGTAGTTCAGAGCGCGGCGGTGCTGATCGCCATCGGCGTGGACCTGGACGGCAAACGACAAGTGCTGGGTGTGTCGGTAGCGACTTCGGAACAGGAGGTGCATTGGCGCACATTCCTTCAGAGCTTGCTGGCGCGCGGTCTTTGCGGCGTGCGCTTGGTCGTCAGCGATGCGCACGAGGGGATCAAAGCGGCCACGCGTGCGGTTCTGGGTGGTGTTCCCTGGCAGCGCCGCCAGTTCCACCTTCAGCAGAATGCGAGTAAGTACGTCACGAAACAGGAACTCAAGGCTCCCGTGGCTGCGGATATTCGCGCCATCTTTAACGCTCAGGATTACATGGGCGCCCGGAACGATCAGACGTTCGCGGGCGTCACACTGACATCAGAAGGTCGAAGCATGCCTGGCGGTCGTATGGCAGTCCGGCCTTCTTGAACCATCTTCGTGGATTGGCGTACACGGGATCCCAGAGCTCTTCCCGATCGACCAGGGCCTCAAGATAGCGGCGTTGTGGCTCCGAAGACGGACTTCCCGACCCGTCGGCGAACGCCATAGCCAGCAGTGGCCCCCAGTCGTAGTCGACGGTGTGCTTCGTTGCGACCTGCGCCACGGCAACCGCCGCGTCGACGATCTGGCCGAAGTCTTTCACGTTCTTGGCGAGCCGTTCGATGATTGAGAATCGCGGCGACATCTCGAACTGCGGTGGTCTTTCGGAAAACCAGGTGTCGATTTCGGAAGCGTGGAGACGGAGTGTCGTCGCCAGCTCTTCAAGCGCAGCTTCGTTCTCCGCGAGTTCCGGTGAAAGTGCTGCGCACATTCGGAGAGCAGGGGAGCTCTCGTTCAGAAACTGAACGGGTCTTATTCCAAGTTCGCCGAGCGCCAGGACTAAGGCACAGCGCTCGTCGATCGTTGGAGCAGTTTCGATGAGCGCCCATAACTGCGTCTCAATATCATGCTTTGTGTTCTTCAGCGAAGGGTCATTGGCAAGGATCGACGCTCCCCAGGCGGCCTCAACTCGAACTTCGGATCTGCTGTGCCCCAGAGCGTCGAGCATCACTTGCATAATAACCGGGCGGGCCTCATAACAGCCGAGGATCGTGCGGGCGTATAAGGCGCTTGAGGCCTCTTCGTTGTCGGACTCATCGTCATCGTAGGCGTCTAGATATGCTTCAACGTCAAAGGCAGCCAACCGCTTCAGGCTGTCGACATCCAGATCGGCATAGTCGAAGACTTGGGCGACGTATCCCAAAAAGGACAAGACGTGAGCTCGCCCCGGTTCGCCTTGATCGATCCGTTCGTCGGCGAGTAAACCGACTAGGACCAGAGCGACCGCTGGTGTTGCCGTGTATGCGGAGCCTTGATGGAGAATCGCAGCCCACAAGTGACTCATCGCCGCCGCCCGCGCGTCGGCGTCGAACTCCAAGAACGCCCGGAGATGTCCCGGCGTATCAACGGCGCGTCCGTACGCATGAAGGAGTCTCGACCAGTCCGTTTCTTCCAGTGCAGATAGTCCGATAAGCATGCGACCCCCTGTGCGATGTCAATGACCGAGCTTGGCTATATTGTATGGCCCTGCTACAACACCCGCACGAAGGCGTTCCCCGGCACGCGCCGCGCCAGCCCACGCATCTCCAGCAGAGTTAAGATGCTGCTGACCTGAGGCGCCGTCATCTTACTCTCCACAATCATGCTGTCGACGTTGCGTGGCTGGAGAGTCAATAGCTCTAGGACGCGGCGCTGTTCGGGCGGGAGGTTGGCGGGGACGGGGGCGCCGGAGATGAGGTTGGTGGGGCCGTCGGGGGAGCGCAGGGTGAGGACGCCGAGTTCTTCGAGGATGTCGTCGACGTTTTGAACGAGCTTGGCGCCGTCCTGAATGAGCTTATGACAACCGGCGTTGCGGCCGGTGTCGATGGGGCCGGGGATTGCAAAGACATCGCGGCCCTGGTCGCCGGCTTCGCGGGCGGTGATCAGGGAGCCGCTGTCGATGGGGCTCTCGATGACGAGCACGCCGAGCGATGTTCCAGAAATGAGGCGGTTGCGCGCCGGAAAGCGCCAGGGTTCGGGGCGGGTTCCGAGTGGAAACTCGGAGGCGACGGCGCCGCCGGAGGCGACGATGTTGTCAAAGAGGGTGCGATTTTCGCTCGGGTAGTTGACATCGGCGCCGCAGCCTAAAAAAGCGATGGTGCGGCCTTTGGCGTCAAGAGCGCCGAGGTGCGCCTGGGTGTCCACGCCGCGAGCGCCGCCGGAGACGATGGTGAGCCCGCGGTCGGCAAGCTCGGCGGCGAAGCGGCGGGCCAGCGACAGACCATAGGAACTGGCGCGGCGGGAGCCGACAATCGCAACGCTGAACTTATCTTCGGAAACGAAGGAGCCGCGCACGATCAGAACCGGCGGAGCGTCTGGAAGCGGCTTGAGGTTTGTGGGATAGTCGGGATCGGTGAAGGCGACGGCGCGGCCGCCGGAGCGCTCCAGAAACGCGAGTTCCTTGGAGAAATCCTGGTCTCGGATCTTCCGCAGGCGATCCAGCTGTTTGGCCGTGAGGTCCGGCAGCGCGTCGCGCCACGTGGAGTCCGGCTCGGAAAATGCGGTTTCGGGAGAGCCGCCAAAGCGCTCCAGAAGCGTGTGAACGCGCTTGGGAGCAAACTCAAGCGCGTTCATTCGGAGCCAGGCGATCTGCCGGAGTTTACCGGCGGTCGGATCTGCGATGGTCATCAGGTTAGCTCTAGATCGGCGGGGGAGGCGGCCCACCGCCGCCGGGTACTGGAGTAGGCGTCGGGGGAACCGGAGTGGGTGTCGGAGCGGGCGTCGGTGTCGGCGCGATTACGCCGCCTCCGTTGAAGCCCCCGCCGTTATTGCCGCCATTATTGTTGCGGCCAGGCGTATTGTTATTACCGCCGGGATTGCGCGCGCCGCCCTGATTTCCGTTTTGATTGCCCTGCTGTCCTCGTCCTCCGCGCTGGCTGCCCCGACCGGGAGCCGTGGGCGCAGTGGATGGGACGTAGCCCTTAGTGTCTTCCGGATTGAGCTTGTTGTCAACGACGAAGCTCCATGTGGCGCTCGACTTGTTGCCGCGCCAGTCCGAAGCCGTAATCAAGACTTGATGCGTTCCATCGTTAAGGTGAGGCACGCGGTCTTGTGTGTCATTGAAGGCGGTCATCACATGGGCGCCGTTGAAGCTGGGATCGTAGCCTACGGGAGGCACAACCGTTCCGTCCACCGACATGGAGACTGTGGCGGGGTCGACGCCCGATCCTTCATCAATCACCAAGGCGCTGTAGGGGATGCGCACGCCGCCGACAATCGATGAAGCCGCCGGAGTGAACTTCGAGAAGAGCGGCGCGGCGTGATCGGTTGCGTCAGCGCGGAACGCGGAGAGGCTGCCGTCGTCACTCAGAACATACAAGGCTCCATTGACGAGGATCGGGGCTGAAGCGATATCCGTGAAATCGAGCTTGGGCTGCTTTGCCGTGCCGGCCGCCTGCACGACATAGCTCCAAAGGATTTGGCCGTTGCTTGCGGAAATCGCATAGACGATCCCGCGCTCTGTTGGGAGGAACAGGGTGTTGCCCGCCAGAAGCGGTGTGGCGCTTGTAGTATAATCGATGTCCGTGGACCACTGAATCTTGCCGCGATCCGAAATCGCCACGACCTTGCTGTCCTGCGTGGCGAAGTAGATGGAGCCGTTCGCATACGCCAGCGGGGTGGTGATTGACGACGAAAGTTTGGTTTGCCAGCGCGTGGCGCCCGTGCGTCCTGTCAGGCAGAAAAAGTATTCGTCTGCGGCGACGAAAATCTCGCGTCCCGTGTAAAGCGGCGGCGAGTGTGTCGGATCGGTTGGTAGCTTTACCGACCAAGCCGACCGACCGGTGATCGGATTGAACGCGTAGAGGCTGTTGTCCGAAGAGGTAAAGACCACCGTCGAAGGAGACGTCATGATCGGCGGCGCGGTGACGGAGCCGTTCGTCGGCGCCATCCATTCGGGCTGACCGGTTTTGACGTCTATGGCGTAACAGACGCCGTCTTCGGTCCCAAACAGCGCGAGGCCGTTTTGAACGATCGGCTGCGATCGGATTCCATAGGCTGCTTTGAACGCCCAGACTTGATGGCCGTTTTTAATATCGATCTTGTAGAAGTTATAATCGTCGCTGCCTATGTACAAGAATCCATTGTCAATCGCAGGCGTGCTGTTGAACGACTTTGGATCTTTGCCGGGCGACGAGAACTTCCATACCTGAGTTCCGTCGGATTCGCGCACGGCGTAAACGGCGGGACCGCAGGCGAAATAGACGACGCCGTCCTGCGCGACCGGCGATGAGGGTGTATCCGTGGAGGCCGAGGTCGTGAACTTCCAGTACAGCGACAGCGGGGCCGTCAGAGTCTTAGAAGTGTATCCCGTGCGTTCGGGATTATTGCGGTAAAGCGTCACGGAATCCAGAGCCGCCGCGCCCGAAGTTGCGGGTGCTTGAGCGGCAGCTGAGAGAGGGTGGAGCATGACCGTCAGGACTGCGGCGCAAGCCGTCCATGAGCCGGCGTGGCGCTTGTTCATCAAAACTCTCCTTCGAATTGGCATGGTGGGTAATCAGGCGGATGATTTAAAATTTAGAGTCGTCAAGCGCGAAACAACTTCATTCTGGGCGGCGCGGGCCGCTTATCGCCGGCGTTTGGGATGATCGTCATCAAGCCAGTCGTTTTTGTCCGTAAATCCCGAGTTCTTGAGTAGCTGCTCAAGCCGTTTCTTTTCCTGATAATCGCGCAGACGTCCCGCGAAATCAAAGAAACCACGCGGGGACGAACCGTCGAGCGAGACCTTGCGGATCGTCTTCTGGTTTGGCCGAAGATGCAGGATCTTCGGGTCGGGGCTGCGTACGGCGTAGCCACGGCCTCCATACGTATTGAAATAGGTCATGTAAACGTATGCCGCGAGAACTCCCAGGCAGGCGAAAAAACCAAGCAGCGGACCGTAGGTGACCCAGACAAAAATCGCCACGATGAAGATCATATAACGCGCACGGATCGGTATCCAGTACAGCACCATCGTCTGCTCGGGGTTCAAGGCGCAGAACGCCACGATCACTCCCGAAAGCGGTAAATAGAGCCCTTGAACAAGGCGCTGAGTATTTAGAAGGTGCTCGCCTAAGGCCAGGCACAGTGCAAACACCGCCGCGAGACTGAAGAACCATTTTGCGAAACGGGCGCTGCCCCAACCGCGCTCCAAACTGCCGCCCGTCAGCCAAAAGAAAAATCCGCCAATCAGCAGTGTCCACAGATCACTACTAATTAAGGGGTATGTCACGATCGTCCAGGGCTTGGTCAGGAAATTGAAGCTGTCGAATGCAAGGTAACCGAAGACCTTTGCAATGGCTCCTTGGCCCCCAAAAAACATCGCAAAAAACGTCACGAGATTGGCGACTAAGAGTGCGTACGTCACGGGAATGCCGCCGCGTTGTACGAAATTGCGGAGCTGATCCATCGGGTTGGGCGGGGAGCCGTAACTCATATGATTACATCTTCATTGACACAAAGGAGCTTTGTCGAAAACCTCGGCGCGAGGCGCGCGCCGTTACCCGTAATAATACCCGGAACGAGCGTCTTTCCGCACGCTTTATAGCCCCGTCCCGGAGGCGCCGCCAAATACAATGACGGGGGGATCCGGCGTCCCGGATGTTTTGTGCGCCTCATGCTGGGCGCGGACCGAATCCAGCAGGCCGGGCGACGAATGCGGGGGCAGCGCCGGCTGCGCGAACGCCTGCTTGAACACCGGCCAGAACTGGTCGATGTTGTGCGACAGATCGAAGACCATGATCCCCTGAGTCGTCGCGGCCGCCGCCTGCAATGCGCCTTTTAGCGCTTCTGTCCGACCGTTGAACATCTCCAGGGAAAGACCCGCGTAAACCCAGGTTCGGTCATTCGCCGCCCGGTTGCTGAACTGCCCCGCCGCCTCGATGGTATAGCTGGAAGTCTGCCCAATGTCGCTCGCATCGTGCATCGGGCCGACGCGGTAGTAGCAGCCGGTCGTCATCCAATCGACGAGTCCGGCCATTCCTGTTTTTTGAAAGCCTGGCGTGAGGAACCGATATCCGGCGGAGAAATCGTCCGCCGCCCAGTTCGCGCCCATCTTGGGATAATCGCTGTAGGTCGATCCAACATAGACGCTGATGGTGGCGTTCTTGTTCAGCGATTTGACCTTCGCTCCGGCGGACGCAAGGAAGTTGCGGATCGTGATCGCGCGCCAGAGCAGCCAGGTCTCCATGAGCGGGCCTGGGACGATACGCCGGGAAAGAAGATCGTCGGAAGCGTATTTGAACACGTCGTCGGGCCATTTTACGGCATGTCCGACATAAGTTTCAAAGTCCGCGCGCGTTTTGTCGCCGAAATCGGCGTTCAGTCCGGCGTAGCGCAAACGATCGTCGAAGATGATCCCGTCGACGCCGTAACCCACGACCTCGCCAACCATATTGAGCAGGCGGGTCTGCACTGTCGGATCGTTGGGGTTCACCATCAGCGGCCCGGTGCGCGCTGAGCCTTTGCCGATGGGGTGAAAGTCCGGCTGAGTGGTCACGGTCATCGTCACGCCCAGCCGAGCGAAGGCGTTGAGGAAGTTCGAAGCGCCGGCGATTCCCACCAGCGCCATCTCACCCTTGCCTAGTTTCGTCGGCATCGGTCCCAGCTTGCTGGTGGGAGCAGGAACGATGTGGACTGGCGTGGGCGGCGTGTCGGGAGCCGCGCCGTCCGGAGTGGGCGCAGTGGCTGGGGGCGGTACGGGAATAGGCGGGGCTGGGGGCGCTCCCGTGGTGGGTACGGTCATCATCTGCCCGTTGCCGACGGCGATGACCTGACCCGCTGCGTTCAGAACCGCAACCGTCAGGCTGGCGTTGCCCCGGCTGTCGAGATCCCTTTTCAGTTTTGATAAGTCTTGATAGATCGTGACGCGATCGCCGTTTTCGTTTAGCGTATTGAGCGTGTCGCCGGCGAGGATAGTATTGATTGTAGAGCCTGAGGGGGCGACGCGGGTTACGGATTCGTAGATCGTCGTTTGCCACTGCGGGTTGGCGTAGCCGGGCGACTGCGGCAACGGCGAGTCTAGCTGGCCTTCGGCGAAGGCGTTCATGCTGGCGATGACCTGCAAGCCCAGCGGACGCGCGGCGCGCAGGAACTCAGCGAGCGGATCGAAGCCCTCGGGGAAGCGCTTGCCGCCACGTCCCGGCGACAGCGGCGCATAGGCGCTCTTATAGAGCGTCAATCCATTGATCGGCTTCACGTCGAGCACGATCATATTGAAGCCCGCATTTTTGATCTGCGCCGTCAGCGCCTTGATCTTATCCGTGCTGTTGATCCGGTCGATATTGGCGAGCCCATCGATCCACAGCATGCGCGCCTGAAGCCCGCGCGATCGCGCTTCGCTTTGCGCGATGCCGAAGCTGTCATTGGAGTCGTCGAGATAAACTGGCGGCAGAGACTTCAATGGAGCGGAAGGAGTCGCGAGCGGCGGCGGCGGGATCGCGAGCGGGGCAGCGGCCGCGTTCGGATCGGCGATGGGGGTGGGAACCGGCGTCGGGTCTTGAGCGTGCGCTATGGAAGCGCCCGCCAGCAGCGAGGCGGTCAGAATAATACGCGGGATACTTCGCAAATGATAATCCTGAAATTGGGAGGCTGGGGAAGTGTTCGTGATAAAATCGCGATTTTCCTGCCCCAATCATCAAATTGGAGACGCTGGCAGCAAAAACGCCTCGCCCGTGAGGACGAGGCGCGTGGACTCAAGTCAAGAGAGAAATGTCGTTATACGATCATGCCGGCGCCGACCGTAGTATTGGTGGCTTCGTCAATGAGAATAACGCTGCCGGTGATGCGATTGCGCGCGTATTTGTCGAACACGAGCGGCTGGGTGGTGCGGAGGGTGATGCGGGCGATGTCGTTCATATTGACATCGTTGTCATCGGTGATCCGCTCCATGTTGCTGATGTTGAGCTTGTACTGGATGTCTTTGACGATGCAGCGGGCTTCGCGCGTCGTATGTTTGATCGTGTACTTGCCGTTCAGGGCCAGCTTTCGTTCGTTCAGCCAGCAGATCATGATCTCCAAGTCCTGCGAGACTTGCGGCTGGGATTCGGATAGGCCAACGATTGTGTCGCCCCGGCTGATATCGATCTCATCTTCCAGGGTGAGCGTCACCGACATCGGCGCGAACGCCTCCGAAAGCGATTCCGTGAATGTATCGACGGACTTGACACGCGAGGTGAATCCCGACGGCTGCACGGTCACGGCGTCGCCCGGCTTGAAGACGCCGCCGGCGATGCGGCCGGCGTAGCCTCGATAATCATGATGCTCGGTAGATTGGGGGCGAATTACGTACTGCACGGGAAAGCGCGCGTCGAGATGGTTATGGTCGCTGCTAATGTGCGTGGTCTCCAGCACCGACAGCAGCGTCGATCCGTCATACCAGTCCATATTTTTGGAGCGATCCACGACGTTATCGCCGTTTAAAGCGCTGATCGGGATAAAGTGCAGGTCCGTGACTTCCAGGTGTGAGGCAAACGCCTCGAAATCGCGCCGAATGCTTTCAAACACTTCTTGCTTGTACTCGACCAGGTCCATCTTGTTGACGCAGACCACAACATGAGGAATGCGCAGCAGAGAGGCGATAATCGTGTGGCGGCAGGTCTGCTCGATCACGCCTTTGCGGGCATCGATCAAGATGATCGCGAGGTTCGCCGTGGACGCGCCCGTCACCATATTACGGGTGTACTGGATGTGTCCGGGCGTATCTGCGATGATAAACTTGCGCTTGGGCGTGGCGAAGTAGCGATAGGCGACGTCGATCGTAATGCCCTGCTCGCGCTCGGCGCGCAGGCCGTCGGTGAGCAGCGCGAGGTTGACATACTCCTCGCCGCGCTTCTCGCTGGACTCTTTAATCGCGTCGTACTGATCGTCGAAGATCGACTTGCTGTCGTACAGCAAGCGGCCGATGAGGGTGCTCTTGCCGTCGTCGACACTGCCCGCCGTCGTGAAGCGCAGCAGTTCCATATCGAGGTAGCCGGCGCTGGTAAATTCTGGCTCTAATACTTCATTCATGTCTTAAAATCTTTGCAAACTCGTTAGAAATAGCCCTGCTTTTTGCGATCTTCCATCGCCGCCTCGGATCGCTTGTCGTCGGATCGCGTGCCGCGCTCGGTGACCCGCGAGGCCGCCACTTCCTGGATGATCTCCTCCATGGAGTTCGCCGGGGAAAGCACGGCGCCGGTGCAGGTCATGTCGCCGATTGTGCGGAAGCGAACCTGATACTCGACAGGAACTTCCTCGGGCCGCTTGTTCAGCGCGTCGGAGGCATAAAGGAGCTGTCCGTCGCGCGCGATCATCTGGCGCTGATGGGTGAAGTAGAGGCTGGGAAGCTCGATCTTCTCTTGATAGAGATACTGCCAGACATCCATCTCGGTCCAGTTGCTGATGGGGAAGACGCGGAAGTGCTCGCCGATGTGCTTTTTGCCATTGAAGAGGTTCCAAAGCTCGGGGCGCTGGTTCTTGGGATCCCACTGGCCGAACTCGTCGCGGTGCGAGAAGAAGCGCTCCTTCGCGCGGGCCTTTTCTTCGTCGCGGCGGGCGCCGCCGAGGGCGGCGTCGATCTTCAGCTCTTCGAGGGCGTCGAGCAGAGTGACCGTCTGGAGGGCGTTGCGGCTGGCGTTGAAGCCCTTTTCCTCCACGACGCGGCCGGAATCGATCGAATCCTGAACGTACTTTACGATCAGCTTCGCGCCGATGTTTTCAGCCCACGCGTCCCGGTACTCCAATGTCTCGGGAAAGTTATGGCCGGTGTCGATATGCAGCAAAGGGAAGGGGACTTTGGCGGGGGCAAACGCCTTGCGCGCCAGGTGGCTGAGAACGATCGAGTCTTTGCCGCCCGAAAACAGCAGCGCGGGCCGCTCGAACTGCGCCGCGACTTCGCGGATGACGTAAATCGACTCCGCTTCCAATTCATTGAGATGAGTCAAACTATACGAGTTTATCACTGAGGTTGCTGGTCCTTACCGCGCGCCATCGGCGCGACTTCTCCACTTCTTGTATAACACCCGCAGTGGCGAAATCGTTACCGGACGTGGAGCCAGCAGAGGCGGCGGGCAGCGGCGACTTCGCCTCGGGCGGCGGGCGCCGAGTACGTGGGCCTTATTATACCTGACTTCGCCGGGAAGTCGATTTCTCAATCGTGGGTGAAGACAGCATCGCCGTCTTCACCCGCGTCGGCCTTCAGCGCACGTTCTTGGCTTCCGGGGCGTCGATTTCGTCCAGCAGGGCTTGCGCCTGGGATTTGATCGTGTCGGAAGTGGTGTCGTTTTGCGTCAGTGACTTCAAGTGCGTCGTTGCCTGTGTGATCGAACCGAGCGTGAGCTCCACGCGGGCTGACTGCAATTGCGCATAGGCTTTTTCGTCCGGCGACTTTGCGGACTTTATCTCCATCTGGCGCCAGCCCCAGGCAGCGTCCAGTTTTTTGTCTTGCAGCGCGGCGTCGCCGAGTTTTCCGTAAAACGCGGCGGGGATTGAGCCGCCGTTATGGGCGACTTTAACCGCGATCCGTCCCGCTCCAACAACATCGCCGCGATCCAGATACTTTTGCGCCAGCGCCAGGGTAGGGGCAGCCTCAATGGGGTCACCCTGGTGGCTGGGAATGAACTTTGTCGTTTCGTGGATGCGCGACATTTGTGTCGTCGGGCGTTCTTTGGATGCGGCGGCGTGGTTATGAACGGTATCGCCCAGCCATTCGGCAAAATCGGCCGGTTTCATATAGCCCGCGAACCGATCGACGACGTTCCCCGATTCGTCCAGCACCATGATGGTGGGATAGCCATGGACTTTATAGCGTCTGGCGAGCGCCGCGCCATTCTGCTCGGCGTTCAGTCGGAGCGGGACATACTGTGTCATTGCCTGCGCAACGGCGGGATTCGGATAGACATCCGCATCCATCTTTTTGCACCATCCGCACCAGTCCGTATAAAAATCCACCAGGATCAATCGGTGGCTGCGCTGGCCCTGTGTGACGGCGCTATTCCAATTGGGCTGCCACGGAATTTTCGCCGCGCCCGCTTGCGTCGCGCAAATGGGAATCAGTGAGAGAGCGAGAATCGCTGGCATGAATATTCGAGAGATCATAACGCCTCGTGCGAGAATAGTTTGATAGCGAGTGAGCAATCAATTATACCGGACGATGGGCCACACTGGCGTCATTCGCTTTCCAGCGGTAATGACTCGCCGTAGGCAATCGATACAGCCAATCCGTTTCCGATACGATCTGCCCGGGCCAATGGTGAGTGACGGTCGGGTCGCCATTGGTATCGAGATGGTTCGCGATCACGCCGACATGATCCACGTGGCCGTCGCCGGCCGTGTCCCAGAACACGATGTCGCCGGGCTTCCAGTCAGCGTTTGGGCCAGACGCCGGCAGCGTGAGCGCGTGGCGCTTGAAGAAGATTGTGAGATTGCGGCAGCGGCGATGATCGATGTTGGGATCGGGTTTGTCGATATGATAGAGTTTGGGATGACTTCGGATGTCCGCCGCCACTTGGCTCTGCAAATCCACGCCGGCCGCGCGGTAGGACCGGATAACGACATCGGTACAGACGCCGATCTTCGGCGGCGGTTCGCCGCCGGAAAAATAGCCGTCTTGATAAACAATGTTCGACGCGCACTGACGGTCCAGGTCAGTCATAACAAGCTGCTGGAAGCCGGTCAATTTCGCGGCCGGCTCCACGGCTGGGGCATGGGATAGGGGCGTCTCGGCGTGGAATTTCTCCTGATGAGCGATCTTACCGCCACACATAACCGCCAGCAGGGCGGTCCCGCCGCCGAGCGCGATTGCAATCCATCGTTTCCCAATCAACGTCTCATCTTCCTTCCCAGTCGTTAAGCGCCGATCTTTGCGGCCGCCCGCAGGCGCGCGACATCGCGCATTGGCGGAGAACCAAAATGTCGTTTGTATTCCCGACTGAAGTGTGAAGTATCTTCATAGCCGACCCGGTAAGCGATGGATGCGGCGTCCAGATCCTCGCCGAGCAGCAGGCGGCGCGCTTCCTGAAGCCGCAGGTTCTTCTGGAACTGCAATGGGCTCATGGCGGTCACGGCCTTGAAATGCTCGTGGAAGCCCGAGGCGCTCATCCCCAGATCGTGCGCCAGGCTTTCGATCCGGAGCGGCTTGTCGAAATCATTGCGCAGGCGCTCGATCGCGCGGGCGATCCGGTCCGTATGCCCCCCAAGAACGGCGATATGCCGCAGGCGCGCGCCCTGATCGCCGGCAAGCAATCGGAACACGATCTCGCGGGTGACCAGCGGCAGCAGAACGCGCCCTTCGGCCGGCGGCGCGTCCGTCAGCCGCACGAGCCGGACAGCCGCGTCGAGAAGGTTCGAGTTCAGTGGGCTGACGTTGATGGCGCGCACGCTGCCGACATCCCTTCGGGGCGACGGCATCCTGGCTTCGAGCATAACAGAAGCGACTATCGCCGGATCGAGGTCCAGTCGCAAACTCAAGTAAGGCTTTTCGGGCGACGCTTCCACGAGATAGCTGACGGCGGGCAGTTCAACCGTGGCGAGAAGATACTTGTAAGGATCGTATCGGTAGCGCTCCTCACCAAGTAGAATTTCCTTGGAGCCTTGAGCGATGACGCAAAAGGAAGGATAAGTTACGCTATGATGCGGCTCCGTGACTACGGACGCTCGGTTCAGGTGCAGGCCCTTCACCGGCTCGACAGTCCCGTTGCTTGGCGCCGCCCGCGCGATACGGTCGACCAGCTCCGCCCGGTTGACTTTCTCCCGCAGCTCGTCTCCCGCCTCCGCCCCTTCGATCTGGTTTGAATAGACGTCTTTCATGAAATCTATTATAACATGCTCCTCCTGACGCCGTCGCTTTTTCAAGAGAGTTTGTAGAATCAGACAATGATTCCCGAGGAATGTTCTATTGCATCGTCTTCGGTACCGTGTAAAATAAGTATAGATATGCGAAACAATCACTTTCTGATTGGAACTGCGTGGAATTTTATACAATCGCGAATATCGAAGTCCCGATTGCGTGGATCCTCGCGCAGAAGCCATAGATCGTTCTTATCTCAGGAACCACCAAGATGGTCAATCGCTAATCGGCCAAGACAGCACATAAGGAGAAAACAATGGAAATTAAGAGAAACGGATCCCGTCCGTCCGGCAAGGGACCAGCCGATTACTTTACGGGGACAGTGCGCATCGATCCGCTGTTCAATGCGCCCGATCCGGCGCGCGTCGTCGGCGCGACCGTCACCTTTGAGCCGGGCGCCCGCACCGCATGGCATACCCACCCGCTGGGGCAGACACTGATCGTGACGGCGGGATTGGGATGGGCGCAGCGCGAGGGCGGCCCGATCGAGGAAATCCAGCCTGGGGACGTGGTTTGGTTTTCGCCCGATGAAAAGCACTGGCACGGCGCCTCGCCGACGATCGCCATGACGCATATCGCCATTCAGGAAAGTATCAACGGCAGTCCCGTCACCTGGATGGAGCATGTCACCGACGAGCAGTATGGCGCATAGGGAAATCTTGTTCCGGCCGACACGCGAGGAGCTGTAAGCGCCCCTCCATGGAGAAAAGAATGCAGAAACGAACACTGGGAAAGAGCGGCTTGGAAGTTTCAGCCCTCGGGCTTGGCTGCATGGGAATGAGCTGGTCTTACGGCCCGCCCAAAGACAAGCCGGAAATGATCGCGCTCCTCCGCGCCGCCGTGGAGCGAGGCGTCACGTTCTTTGATACCGCCGAAGTCTACGGGCCGCTCGTGAATGAAGAGCTTGTTGGCGAAGCCCTCGCTCCGTTCCGCGGTCAGGTGGTGATCGCAACCAAGTTTGGATGGGCGCCCAGTCCTGGCGACACAACTCGATGGAGTGCGCTGAATAGCCGTCCGGAGCACATCAAAGAGGTTGTTGAGGGATCGCTGAGGCGTCTCGGGGTCGAGGCGATCGACCTTTATTATCAGCACCGAGTCGATCCAGATGTGCCGATTGAGGATGTGGCGGGCGCGGTGAAGGAGTTGATCGAGGCCGGCAAAGTTAAGCACTTTGGGCTTTCTGAAGCAGGAGCGCAGACCATCCGCCGCGCCCACGCCGTGACGCCGGTGACGGCGCTTCAGAGCGAGTACTCGCTCTGGTACAGGGAGCCTGAAGAGACAGTGCTGCCGACACTCGAAGAACTCGGGATCGGCTTCGTTCCCTTCAGTCCATTGGGCAAAGGGTTTCTCACCGGCAAGATCGACGAAAACACAAAGTTCGACAGTACGGATTTTCGCAATACTGTTCCCCGCCTGAGCGAAGAGAACCGCAAGGCGAACCAGGCGGTGGTCGATCTGCTCGGCGGCATTGCGCAGCGAAAGAACGCGACGCCCGCGCAGATCGCGCTGGCCTGGCTGCTCGCCCAGAAGCCATGGATCGCGCCAATCCCAGGCACGACGAAGCTTGCCCGGCTGGACGAGAACATCGGAGCGGTTTCCGTCGAACTTACGCCGGACGATCTGCGCGATATTGACAGCGCCGCCGCCCTGATCACAGTGCAGGGCGCGCGGTACCCCGAAAGCATGGAGAAAATGACCGGCCGCTAAACGACTTTAGGGCCGCCGAGGAGCTTACCCAGGTACTATGCAGGCATGATGTCGTCTTCGTTTTCCTATGTTGTCGGGTTCGATGATTTTCCGTTCGCGCACTCCACGCGCGGCGATGTGCCGATCGTTGGGGCGGTCTATTCGGGATCGCGGCTGGAGGGTGTGCTTGGCGGACGCGTGCGCCGCGACGGCGCCAACTCCACGGACCGTATCGCCGAACTGGTCAAGGGCTCGAAGTACGGAAGTTCCATTCAATTGGTGCTGCTGCAAGGAATCGCTCTAGGCGGTTTCAATGTGCTGGATATTCACGATCTGAGCGAGCGGCTTGGCGTCCCGGTGCTGGTCGTGGCGCGGCGTCTGCCGCGCATGGATGCGATGAAGGCGGCGTTATTGACGCGCGTTGCCGGCGGCGAGCGCAAGTGGAAGCTGATCGAGAAGGCGGGCGCGATGGAGCCGGTGGCGGGTGTTTGGGTTCAGCGTTCGGGTATTTCTCTGGAGGAGGCGGGGGCGGTGATTGGTCGGTTCGCGGTCCATGGCGTCATTCCGGAGCCGCTGCGCACGGCGCATTTGATCGCGGGCGGCGTGGCGACCGGGCAAAGCCGGGGCCGAACGTGAACGGGCCTGCTTAAGCGGGCGGCTGGGTGGCGGCGTAAAGACAGGTAGGGATCATGCGATTGCGCGGGTTGAGGAACTCGCCGGCGTAGAGCATTCCGATCTTCTCGGCGACGCGCCGGGATGCGCAATGGCTTACCGGCATGTTCGCGATCACACGCCCGAGATGGAGATCACGCAGGCCGAAATCCAGATGCGCGGCGGCCGCCTCGGAGGCGTAGCCGCGATTCCAAAAAGCGTGATGGACGATGTAGCCGAGATCATTTTCCAGGACGCCATTGACTTCAATTCGCGCAATGCCGCAGTGGCCGACAAGAACGCCGGTCTGTTTTTGAACGATCGCCATCCGCCCGCAGCCGTCATCGGCGTAGCGTGAGATGTTGTTCTCCACCCAGTCCCGGGTCGCTTCCTCGGAAAAGGGAGCGGGCCAGAACTGCATCGTTTTGGCGTCGGAAAGAATATGGTGCATCTCGTCGAAATCGGCGGTTTTGAACGGCCGGAGCAATAAGCGATCCGTTTCCTGGGGCAGCATTCAACCGTCCTTCTAAAACGACAAGAGTATCAAGCCGATCGTTAAGCATTGCGTTCACGACCGTCTCTGCTGCGGCTATAGTACCTTTTTCTGTCCAAGTCTTGCTAACGAGGTTTACGTTTCAGGAGATAGACGACTACGGACCAAAGGCCGGCGAATCGAAATGAGGGATCGATGTACTTTTCGATGACGTAGAAGCAGAAGTAGTAGAGGCGGCAAAACGACCAGATCCCGATCGCCAGCAAAAACGCATTTTGCAGCGATGGGATCTGGATGAAGATCGCGAAGGTCGTCGCGACCCCGGCGATTAAGAAGAGGGCGGCTTTGAGATACATCCACCCGGGATGCTTAAGATCGCCGCCCAGTGATTCCAAAAGCTTCATTCGTATTTCATGTCTCTCAAAGCGCTGTGATGTTACGCCTTGGTGGGGGGAGCCTTGATTGGCGACGTTACTTTGCGAAAGGTGCTGACGACGGTGTTCACTGCGGGAGCGTCCGCGCCGGTCGCCGCCGTATTGCCGATCGTCATGATCATATAAGCAGATTTAGGCGCGCCAATGAGAGTAATCCGTGTCTGTAAATCTTTTGAGCCGGAAGAGTCCGTCATATCCTGCTGGTAGGCGGGCAGCCCTCCGACTTTGATGGAAATCGGTTTGCCGATAGGCGTGTCCTGCGTAGTCTTGGCTTCCAGCCGTACGACATTGTCCATCAGCAACCGGAGATCCGTAGTATCCGTACCGTTATCGTCGAGACTGTTCATGGTGACGCTGTTGCCGGACGTGACATCGATATACGCGATGGTCGCTTTATCATCCGTCTTCCATCGTATCCAGCTTGTGGGCAATGTTATTGCATATCGCCCATCATCGGTCATGACAGTTTGCGTCTCAGACTTCGCGGAGCCGCCTTCCTTATCTGCTAACCAGAAACCGGCGGCGATCAGACCCATGAATGCAAGCACCCCTAGGGCCGCAAGGAGACCCACGATTTTCGGCCATGAGCTCGCGCGTGCGGCCTGTGGGTTCGGCACGTAAGGAACGTAGTTTCCCAGCGAGCCCGCCGTCGGCGGAGGAATTGCGCCCGAGGCGGATGCCGGCGGCGCGCCGCCGAGCAGAGAGTGTTCCCCGGCCGGCGCCCAGCGGCCGGCGGCGATATCCAAGATCATCGTCGCCGGCAGGATAATTCCCTGCCGGGCGTATGAGATCAGAGTATCGCTATCGAACGGCGCCGACTCCACGCCGGCGGCGTCAATCATCTTGAACATACTATTCATCCGTGAGAAACCATATTCTTTTGCCTCATCACTATTGGGGCGATGGAGCGGCGGCGCCCGTCGCCATGGGGCGAAAAGACTTGGGAATCGTATCCAATTCGTCCAGACTGAAATTTGAGTTACTGTCCACGAATGTCATAATTGAATAAATTCCGTATGGAGTTTGCAGTACCGACGTACGAATTTTTGTATTGTCTACTAAGCTGCCCTTGCGGACATCTTGCTGAAGCCCCGAAAATCCATTCACTGTGATAGGCTTTGGAGCGCCGATGGGGTTCATGCCAGTCGCATTCGACGACTCGCGGATCGTACCATCCACGTATGTGGCAAAATCCGTTGGTGTCAGTACGGCCTGAGACACTTGAGCCATACCGAAGCCGCTGTGACGATGACCACTCGTATACTCAACTCCACCAGGACGCTTCGTTTTTCGCTGAACCCAATTGGAAGGCACGATGACAGCATACCGTCCATCCGCCGTCATCACGGTTTGCGGTTGATTTGTACTCGTTTGCTGCGGGGCGGGCGCGGGCCGCGCTCGAAATTTGAGCACGAGGAAGCCCCCAGCAATCGCCAACGCTGCCCCAGCGATGATCGTTAACGCGAGTGTACGGCCAGACAATCCGCTGCTTGCACCCAATTGCGACTTTGACGGCTGCGGCATATGACTGTCGCTCCAGAGCCGAATAAGCTCGGACGCTGGTTTCCAGCTCCCCGTCGTGATCTCCAATATTGGCGTCGTTGGCTGAACGATCCCTTGACGAGCGTACGTAATAAGAGCGCCTCGGTCGAACGGTTCCGTTTCATAACCGGATGCATCCAGCATCTTAAACATTTCAGGCATCAATGAGACACCATCTCTGTTTCATCCACGGCGGGCGTATGCGACATACCCGTGTGCGCGCGCACCAGAATCTCGTCGAACTTCGCCTCGTCTGGCTTTTTCGACACCAGCGAGCCGATGATCGCGCCGAGGAAGCCGATCGGGATCGAGTAGATACCAGGATTTTTGAGATGAAAGAGCGGCGCTCCCTGAAGGATTGCCTTGCCGGCTTCCGGGTCCCAGACGTTCGGACTGAGCGCTACCAGCACCAGAGAGCTGATAAGGCCCGCCGCCATTCCGGCCATCGCGCCGGTGGCGTTGAAGCGGCGCCAGTAGATCGTCAGCAGGATGACGGGGAGATTAGCGCTCGCCGCGACGGCGAACGCCAGCGAAACTAGGAACGCGACGTTCAGGCTTCCGGCGAACAGGGCGAGCGCGATGGAGATGATAGAGACGCCGACGGAGGCGTAGCGCGCCATGCCGATCTGCTCCTGCTCTGTCGCCTTGCCGCGTTTGATGATCTGGTTGTAGATATCATGCGCAAACGCCGACGCTGCCGAGAGCACGAGACCCGTAACGACAGCCAGGATCGTGGCGAACGCGACCGCCGAGATAAAGGCGAACAGGAAATCGCCGCCCAGCGCCTTCGCCAGAAGCGGCGCGGCCATGTTGCCCTCTTTTTGCGCGGCGACAATCGCGTCATGGCCCACAAAGGCGGCGGCGCCGAAGCCAAGGAACATGGTCATGACGTAAAAGATACCGATCAGCCAAGTCGCCGAGACGACCGACTTGCGCGCCGTGGGCGCGTCCTTCACGGTGAAGAATCGGATCAGGATATGCGGCAAGCCTGCCGTTCCTAGGACAAGGGCCAGATTGAGCGAGAGCGTGTCCAGTGGGTCCTTAAACTTATTGCCGGGCCACAGGAACTTCTCCTTCAGCGGCGTGACGATCTGGAGCTGATCGAACATATGCGGTACGCTCCAGCCGAACTTCGCCAGCACCAGGAGCGACAAAACAATGGTTCCCGCGATCAGCAGAACGGCCTTGATGATCTGCACCCAGCTTGTGGCGCGCATGCCGCCAAAGATGACATAGACCGTCATCAGCACGCCGACAATCGCGATGGCGGTTTTGTTTTCGATGCCGAGCAGCAGGTGGATCAGACCGCCCGCGCCGGTCAGCTGCGCCAGCATGTAGAAAATGGAGATGACGATCGAGTTCACCGCCGCGCAGCCGCGTACGCCTCGCTCAGGGAAACGCGACGCCAGCATATCCGCCATCGTGTACTTGCCAAGGTTGCGCAGCGGCTCCGCCACGAGATAGAGCACGACGAGATAAGCGACGAGAAATCCAATGCTGTAAAAGAATCCGTCAAAACCCGCCAGTGCAATCGATCCGGCAATGCCCAGGAACGAAGCGGCGGACATGTAATCGCCGGCGATCGCCAGGCCGTTCTGCCACCCGGTGAGGCCGCCGCCTCCCGTGTAAAATTCACTGGCGCTGTTTGTCTTTCGCGCGGCGATATAGGTGATGACGAGCGTCATGGCGACAATCGCCAGAAACAGCACGAAGGGAAGCGAATGCATCGTGTTATTCCTTTTCCGTCTCGGACTTCAAAATCTCAACCACCTGAGCATCGAACCGCTCCGCGCGCTTGGTGTAGAGTGAGGACAGAGACCAGGTCATGACGAACTGAGCGAACGCAAACACCCAGGCCCATGTAATCGATCCGAACGCCGGCCGGTTCAGTACGCCGCCGAAGTATGACGTCATGATCGGCAGGGCAAAGTAGAAGGCGAGAAAGAACGCGGTGACGGGGACGATAAACGCCGTCTTGTCCGCAAGCAGGGCGCGGAACTGCGGCGACTGCGCGATTTTTGTCCAGTTCGGCTGTGAACTCATGTGAGAGCCCTCCTGTGATTGGGAATACGTGTGATCGCGATGATTGCGGGTGTGCGAGTGCAATACGCGACCGGCCGCCGCAATTCCTGCATTAAGATTATTTGAGATCTTTGTCATCGAATATCAATAATATCACCACTTTAACCATGTTTTTTGTAGTAAAATAAGAATTCAGTCACTTTTAGGAAAGGCGATAACACTCATGACCACTGTTCACGATTAAGTTCTCTCGGCTAACGCCGCTTACGCCGCCAATTTTGGAGCCAAAGCAGCGTTAGCTCTGCCGCCGGCGCGCCAGTTCGCCATCTTAACCTGCATGGATGCGCGTCTTGACCTCGCCAAATACGCAGGCCTTGCCGAGGGCGACGCACATGTCATCCGAAATACCGATGGCTGCGCCAGTGACGACGCCATTCGTTCGTTGGTAATCTCGCATAAACTGCTGGGTACGAAGGAATGGTTCGTGATCCACCATACGGATTGTGGAATGGAGTTTTTCACGAATGGGGTGATTCGCGGACTTCTCGCGAACAGTTTGGAAACAGCGGTGGTGGACGAAAATGGCTGGCGCGACATCGGCCAGGGGCTAGGCTCCCATGCCGGGGATCATATCGAAATGTCCCGATCTATGGTTATGTATACGATGTGAAAACCGGACGACTGGTGGAAGTCCCAGAAGCGACGCAGGCTGGGGCAGCCGGTTAAATAATATGCCCCTTCTCTTGGCGAATACAAAAGAAGAGGCGATTAACTTGTCTAAGAAGACTGCTGCTCAACGCCGCGCCAGCATGCCGCGAGGCCGATCAAAATGCAAACCCAGTGCATCGGGCTGAACGAGCTCATGGCGACGGGGAGCGCATCAAAAATAGTAACCCCAGGATCCGCGTTGCCCTGCGCCCGCGCCTGGTTGAGAATGTCGCCCGCATAGACGAGATGTGCGATGAATAGGCTGGCGATCATAATCCCAATCGCCGCAAAGGCGAGACCGACGCTGCCGCGCCGGGTTTGGCTCCATATGCCATATCCAATCCCATATCCAACGCCGATGTAAAGCCAGGCCAGGCCAAAGTGGGCGTAAAACAAGATCTTGAGAACGGCGATCGAGCCAACGACTCCGATCACGGCGCCTAGGAGCAGTCCGAGGGGAACGCTGCCGGATGATTCCGCTACGTCAGCGTATCGCGAGCCGCCCATATCAGGGGCGCCATAAGGCGCTTGCGGAGATCCATAAGGAGCTTGTAGATCCTGAGGCGCTCCGTATGGCGCTTGAGGTCCGCCGTAGGGTGTTTGCGGTCCTCCGTACGGAGCCTGCAAGTTCCCCGGCATTGGCTGAGGAGAATATGCATTTGCTGTCGGAGCATTTTGAAGGCGTGTCTGTACGGCCGGCGCGCACTGCTTGCAGGCGGTAGCGGCGCCGATCCGGTTTGTACAGTCATTGCAAAGCGGGATGCCGCACTGACTACAGGTCGCGACGATGGGAAGCGACGGATGATAATAGCATGTCTGGCTCATAATTTTGGTTAATTCGATACAGGCAGGCGCGCTTCCTGCTGTTCTTCCTTATGATTCCCCAGAGAAGGGAAGGCCCCAAGGCAAAGGAGAACTCCTTTGCCTTGGAAAACTGAGGTCGATGATTTTTCTTAAGGGGTCAGTGTCACAGCCTGTATCAGTGTATTGCTATATGCGACTTGCGCTCCGATGTTCACAGGAACCGCAGTCAGAACAGCGCCCGTGCGAATGCTGAACGTTCCGACCGACTGCCCAGCAGGAATGACGATGTGCGTCACGCTGGGCTGAGCAAGAGGAGCAAAGGCAGAGGACAAGTTAATGTTTAATCCGCCTACCGGCGCGGGGTAAGCCAGCGTCAAGATTCCCTTCGCGACACCGCCATGGGCGACGGAACTTGGGCTGATGGTAAAAGACACAAGGCCATCTGGGAGAAGCCCGATCGGAACCTCTTTGGTAAGTCCGTTGAACGAAGCGGCTAATTTTGCCTGCACTCCTGTGTTTGTCTTTGTGGTATGCGCGACAAAAGAGACGCTCAATGAACCGACGGGAACCGCAATTGAAGAAGGAACCACAAGGTGAGCGTCAGAACTTGTCAGCGCAATTACGGAGCCACCCACTGGGGCCTTGCTTGTGAGTGTAACAGTAACACTGATGTTGGCCCCGCCAATTGCATTCTGCGGTGTTGCTGTAATGCTGCTTAATGTGAACTGAGAGCCTACGGCAATCAAATGTGTTCCCGCCGGAATCACCATGATACCGTTTCCAGCAGCCATGTCGACATTCGACTCCGATGTAGGCGAAGGCGCTGCGCCAAGGTCGACTGAGGCGACGAGCTTGGCGGTCTGTTCGTTGAAGCCCTGGAGCTTGCCGCTGGTCGTGCCGACATAAACAACGCCGTTCACCACAGTGGGAGCGGTCACCGGAGCGTCGATCGCGTTATTGACCGTCCAGGCAGTCGTCCAGTCGCTGATTTTTACGGCGGTGAGGGCGCTGTTGGAAATCCCAAAGACCATATTGTTATCGAAAGCCAGGGCGCCGAGTTCCGGCAAGACTTTGACAACATTGCCGGTAGTGCTGTCGAGCGCAGCGGACAACCAGGTCGGGCCATTGGGCGCATAGTACTGACGGATGAAGACGAGGTTATTATAGAAGGCTGATGTGGCTCCTCCTCCTCCTGCACATCCCGTGGACAGATGCCATGCCAATGCTCCGCTCAGGGCGTCAAAGCTGAAGGTCTGCCCGCATGCATAGCCGGCGTAGACCTTTGCGGGAGTAACTGCGGGCGAAGAAGAATCGCCGCCTGAAACGCCGCCCTGCCACATGACGGTTCCATCGGATTCACGCACGCAGTACACGGTTCCGCCGGTTCCGGCGCCGCCGGTATAAACGTAGCCGTTCAATGCAGATGGCGCGGAGCTGAACCCATATTGGACCGGAAGGGTCGAGCTCCACTGGAGGGAGCCGTTTGCTGCGGAGTAAGCCGCCATCAATCCGCCGAGGGGTGATATCGATCCATCGGTATTGATAAAGATGCGTCCGTTATCATAACATGCCGCTGCCCATCCATAAGTTGATGCGGGAAGCGCAATCGGACCCCACGCCACGTGGCCCGTCGCCGCGTCAAAAGCAATCAGCGCGCTATGGTGACCGCTCGTTGTTGATGATGAGGAGGACGGCAGCACAACAAACACCTTGCCCGCCGCAATCAATGGATATTTGGCGGTGACGCCCAGATCGACATCCCACTTCTTCTCAAGCGGCAAGCTGAAATCCGGCATTGTCGCCTGTGCGGTATGCGCGGGATTGGTGCGGTACGTCACAGCATCGCTGCTGGGAGCCGCGTTCGCCGAAAAGGCAAGGCCAAGCGCCATTGCCCCTATGAGAGCAGTCGGTGTGAAACATCGAAACAATCGAGCCATAAAGGTCCTCCAAAAACTAATGAGCAATATGTAGAAATTACTGCCATCCTGCTCATCAATAAGGATACCTGAAAGACGTTCAGTTTCTAGAGTTTATCTGGTTGCCATTACCACAATGCGAGTAATTATCGTCATGTGATAATTTGTGGTAACACATTGAATAAATCTATCAAAATTCATGGCTGGCTGACGATAAACGACAAAGGCTGGGCGGCAAACGAAAAAAATACGTCCCGTCTCCGCGATAGACCAGATGACGGGACGTGATTTTATCGGCCTCGGAGGGAAATGACTATTCAGTGGGAATGATGGGCGCACTGGAAATCGACGGGATCGAGAAACGGAATGTCGGCTCGTTTTGCGGCAGGTGCCGCAGGACGTTGCGTACATACTCGTCGGGCGTGACCGTTCCATCGTCGCAGACTTGGAAGAGGGTGAACTCAGGAGAGCGGGGACGCGGCAATTCGTCGTCAAATCCGGCGACACTTAGGCGTCCGCCTCGCTGACCGGCGCCGGTGTCCAATCCGACTTTGTTCATGTGAATCAGGGGAAGATGATCCGGCTGCGGCGTGTGTCCGAATACGACGATGCGTCCGGGACTGTCGCCATGCCGAATGAAGGGCTGGCGGATCCAGAGGCGTGCATCCAGATCGGGCTCGACTTCAGTGTCCACGCCATAGGGAACGACGCCAGCATGTACGAAATGGAAATGGGTGAATTTGACCGCCGCGTGGGTCGCCCCAAGGAAATCGAGCGCCCAGCGTGGGAATTTCTTACGCCAGTTGGAGTTGCCGCCCAATCCGAAGGAGGCGAGTGTCGCCATTCCGCCGTTCAGCAGCCAGAGCTCCTCGCGTCGCTTGTCGCCGTCACATGAACGCAGCAGCAGGTCTTCATGGTTACCGCGCAGGAACATCGTTCCCGGATGCTGCTTTTTGAACCGCATGAGCCGTCGCAGCACGCCTTCGCTGTCTGGACCGCGGTCGATATAGTCGCCAAGAAAAATCACGGCGTCGTTCGGACGCAGGCGTTCGGTCAGCCGGGTCAGCGCCGGCTCCAGCATATTGAGTTGTCCATGAATATCGCCGACAGCAAATATCATCCGTGCGCGGCTCCGTGTTCTCCGTTCGTCATCGAACCGCGTAAATGAGATTAGTGGCCCTCACCAACTGTATTATTACTCCGAAAGCTAGATAGTGTCAAGTGAGGAGGGAAATTGCGCCTGCGGCGAAGATCTATCCCGTCCCGAAGTCGTTCGGGACGGGATAGAGATGCGAAAAGAAGGAGTTTACGCGCCCCGCTTGGCGAGGATCTTGTCCGGGGCCGCCTTGTAATCGGCGATGAACTCCGCCCATAGAGTATTAACATCCTTGCCGCAATACTCTTTGAACAGGCCGTCATTGTACTTTCCAAATCGGACGGCGTCGTTCAGCTGGGTCACAAGCTTGTCATCGTAGTGGTTCGTGCACCAGCCTAAGAACGTTGCGGTCGTTTGATACGAGTCGTTGTACTTCGATCGTTCGACATTGATGCGCGGATGGAAGTGCTCCGGCTCGAACTTGACCCAGCGAATATAGTCCGCAATACCCTCGACCATCCAGACGGGTTCGTAGGGCGTCGCCTGAATAACGTGAGTCATCTCATGGACGCCCAGGCCGGTATCGTCATCGTGCGCGCGAGCCCACTTCGCATTGACCACCATCTCGCCGTTATCCGTTCCAGCAACCCCGTCGCCGTCACGGTAGAAAACACGGACCATATTTGGCGTGTAAAAGTTGTCGGAGTGCAGGATCTCTGCGGTTTTGGCCCAATAGCTATCCATTTGGGTCTCCATCCGCTTCGCCCAGTCAGCGACGTCGGGCGCTTCGGAGTAATCCACGAAGCCTCGGCCCGGCCCCTGCTTGACGCCCCTGATCTTCGCCGGACTGTCGATCGTAATTTCGCGTACGACCAGGGAGGGGAGTTCTGTGTTCTTATTGAGGCGAATGCGGATCGCTCTCACGATCGCGCCATCCAAATTTGCGGACGCCGCGCCGTTGGCGTTGAAATCCACTGCTTTGCTGAAGGCGATTCCGTTGCCGGATGTTTCGACCATGGCGTTCGTGACGGCGTTTGTGCCGTCCGTGTTGCCCGTGACAATCCGCAGCGATTTCACGGAGATGGGTTTGGAAAACATCACCATAAAGATATCGTTGTCATTCATGTCGTAGACGGATTTAAAATAGCTTTTCTGATCGCCGTCCAGAGCCATTTCCGGGCTGTGCGCCGTAGTGGAAGGCATCGTTGAGTACATCAGCGCCTGCAGGTTGCGCGGCAGCGGCGGAGGTATGGGCGCGGCGCTTGCGGCGCTCATACCAGCCATCAAGAGCAATGCGGGCAGCATGGTCCATGCGGCGCGGCGCGTTGATGTTGTTGAATTCATGGCGTTTCCCCAATGGTGTGAAGTGTTTTCGGGACGCACGCTGGATAGAAGCGGCGCCGGTGGAACTCGGGAAAATTTTTCCCGCCACGGCGTTTGCCGTGACGGGAAACGAGGTGCTAGTTGGCGAGGGTTACCGCGAAAATGCGCACGCTGGGGTTATTGGGCAGCGTGATGCTCTTGACGGTCTTGCCGTGGTCCAGTGCAAATCCGTAGCTATAGATATAGAACGTGCGCGGGTCCTTAGCACCGTCGTAGGTGTTGCGGTACGAGGTTTTGACGGCGCGGGTTTCGCCGGGGTAGCTTCCCGGCTGGAACCAGTCGCTGACATTCTGCACAAGGTTCGCCGTCGTTCCATCGGCGTAGTTGACGGTGAAGCGCTGCGCCATCTGTGTGCCGTCCACGGCGGACGCCAGGATCCAGAGAGACTGATACTGGCCGCCTGGGAGGTTCACGGTCTGGCCCTGGCTAATCACCATGTCTGGCGCATTCGCCGGGCCAAGCTGGAACAGGACGTCTTTCGATTTCTGCGTCGCGCCGAGCAGTTTGGAGGAGTAGGAGGCTCCGCCGCTGTCCGCGCCGTCGGTCTCCGCGAATGTCGCGCCGTCGTTTATGATCCCGACCCCGTTGAAGGCGGAGCCGAGATTCGCCGCAGTGGAGGAGCCCGGCGTTACCGTGGGAAGGACACGCGGGCGATCTGCTTCGGCGACGGGCTTGGTAATAATATTGACCGGATCGGCTTTGTATGCGGCGATGAACTCCGCCCACAGGGTGTCGACATCCTTGCCGGTGTATTCCTTCCACAAGCCGCTATCGTACGTGCCGTAACGGGTCGCGCGGTTCATCTTGGTGACAAGGCCGCTATCGTAGTGCATCTCGCACCAGGCGAGGAAGGTTGCGGTCGTCTGATAGCGATCCGTGTACTTCGCGGTGGCGGGGTTGATGCGCGGGTGAAAGTTCTGCGGCTCGAATTTGACCCAGCGGATATAGTCCGCAGTGCCTTCGATCAGCCAGACGGGGTTGTAAGCCGCCATAGCCTGGATGGCGTGCGCCGTCTCGTGGACCGTCAGGCCGGTGTCATCGGCATGCTCGCGGCACCACTTGCTATTCACGGTCATGACGCCGCCGCCGGTCGCCGCGACATCCGTGACGCCGGGGCCAGTCTTGTAAATGACATTGACCATGTTCGGCGTGATGAAGCCGTCGGTGTAAAGCAGCGCCTGCGTGTCGGCCCAGAAGTTTTCCATCTGTGTTTCGGCGCGCTGCGCCCAGTTCGCCAGATCTGGAGCCTGGGAGATATCCACGAAACCTCGGCCCGGTCCCTGCACGACATGTGAGATCTTAACGGGCGAGTCGATCGTGATCTCGCGAACGAGCAGAGAGGGGACACCCCTGCGATTGTTCAGGCGAATGCGAAGGGCTTCGACGGGCTTGCCGCCGATTTTCGCGGCCGCCACGCCATTGGCGTCAAAGTCCGCCGCCTTGGTGAATGTGACGCCGTCCGGCGAGGTCTCGACGATGCCGTCCGTGACGCCGTCCTGGCTGTCCGCATCGCCGGTGACGATGCGAAGCGACTTCACAGGAATTGGGCGAGACAGAAGCACCAGAAAGGTGTCGCCGTCGCTCATGCCGTAGACGGATTTAAAGTAGCTTTTCTGATCGCCGTCCAGGGCCATCTCCGGACGGTGCGCCGCAGTTGAAGGCATCGTCGAGTAGATGAGCGCCTCTGCGGTTCCGGGCGCGGGCGTGGCGGCCTTGGCGGCGCTTGCGCCGGCCATGACGAGAAGCGCCGGCAGCGTGGCGTACGCGGCGCGGCGCATTGATAATGTCATTGAGTTCATGCTTTCCCCAGTGTGGCGGTGTCCTAGTCACGCGTTTTCGCAGCGGCGTTGAGGAAAAGCGCGCCGTGTTTCCAGTTCCAATCGCTGCAAACGCAAACGATCTGGATCGGACGGCGAACCAGGCGTCTACAGAATATCGCGTCGCCCTCAAATATTCCTCAAACACCGAGCTATTTTAACATGAATACTTTTCGAACTACTCCGGGAGTTCCCTGGTTTTAGGCATGGACGTAATAAACAACCTTGCTTTTTTTGATCAGCTCGACAATCGCCTGTGGAGTGAGGGTCTGAGATTGCTGTTCTTTGTAGATGCTGAGAGTGTTGTGATATGCGGCGTCTTCGGCTTTAGGATGGTCATCGCTGGTGCTGATGGATTGGACGAGACAGTAGCCGAGTACCGTGGTGATTGGCTCCGCCGTGGTTTTGCCTTTGTCCAGCGCCAGTCCCGCCTCCATTACGCCGGTGTCCATATCGTGCATACCCAAGTAGAGGACACCGATGTCCCCATTAGCCGTTTTTGGCTCCATCTCAGAATATTTGTCCGCAAGATCGCCGAAGTCTTTGCCGTTTTTCAGCTGCGCTTGAATGGTTTTGATCAGGGCCAGCGCTTCGATTTTCGTACGAGGCTTGACGCCTGCTACGGTCAAGTTCCCTGGCTGCTGGAATTTGATCAGAATCGCTCGGCAGTGCGCCATTTTCGTGGGCTTTACCTGATCCTGGACGAGTCGGACGCGCTTCATGTCCTGCTGGAAGCTGTCGCGCAGCTCCGCGAGAGTCATATGACGGGCGACCAGTCCGGCGTCAATGGTGTTGGGCGCAATCAGTTTTCGCAGCTTGTCGAGGCGCGCATCCACTTCCGTTTCGGGGACAGCGACGCCGAGCCGTTGACATTCCTGGTTGACGAGGTAGTTCTGCACGAGGATATCGACGACGCGAGGGCCGTTCTCCGCAACGCATTTGGCGGCGACATCCTTCATCGGGATCACGTGTCCGTCCACGGTTGCGGCGGCTTCCGGCATCGGCTTGCCCGCCGCAAGATCACATTCGGAGTCCGTAGCGAAGGTGATATGGGACTTCTCGATCAGGTCCACGACAAACTTGGGTGTGAGGAACTGCGCCTGCTGATCGACGTAGGTATCGTGTGCGGCCTTATAAGCGGCGTCTTCGCCAGCGGGATGATCCGCGCTCGTGCTGATTGCTTGGAGGAGCCAGAAACCGTTGTGCGTTCGCACCTGTTCGGACACTTTGCCCTTGGCGAGCGTCAGCGCGGTATCCGCGACGGCGGGATCGATCTCACGAACGCCGGGATACAGCACCCCAATATCGCCCGCTGCGCTCTTGGGCTCCACTTCGGAGTATTTGGCCGCCATGTCGCCAAACTCTTTGCCCTTGGTCAGTTCAGACTGGATAATGGCGATCAGGGCCCGGGCGTTGGCTTCCGTACGAGCCGTTCCGGCCACAGCCACGGGAGCGCCTTCCGGGGCAAATTTGATGAAAATCGCGCGGCAATGGGCCATCGCAGTGGCGGGGACTTGATCGGCGACGAGACGTCCGCGCTGGATCTTGTTCCGAAACGCCGTCCGCACTTCCGCCATCGTGGAATGGTGCTGGGCGATCACATCGTCTAGGGTTGCTGGGGCGACATTTTTACGCAGCTGCTCCACGGACTTGTCGACTTCGGCTTCTGGGACCACAATGCCTTTCTTTTCACATTCCCGGCCCACAACATAGTTTTGGATCATCTGATCGATGATCGGCGTGCGGTACTTGCGCAGACAGATCGATGTCACATCACGGAGAAGGATCGGATGTCCGTCGACTTCGGCGGCGACGCCTTCTGGTCCGTTTGCGCCGACGAACGATCCCTGGATGTCCGTGGCGAACACGCCTGCGACAGTGGAATGGGGCAGGGGGGCTTCCGCGCCCCGCGCGGAGCCGTCGGCGCAAGCCGCCACGAACGCGACTGCGGCCAATGTGGAAACTACTTTCGTTACTCGACTTACCAGCAAATCTCACCTCTTACATTCGCTTGTAACGCCGCACTCGTTGGAGAGAGCGCAATATTCGACGACGATTACCGTACGGGCAACCTCATGACGATTATTCGTCATGAGGTTGCATTGTGTCAATAGCTTTTTAAGCAATTTCTTCGCGTCTGAGTTGAGAACCAGCACACAGGATTATCTTCGGATGAAGTCCCAGGTCTGCTGGCAGCCGCCGCCGCCCCAGCCCCAGAGCAGGATGCGGGTATTGTTTGCTCCGGAGCAGTTCTGGCCGTCCAGAACATCATGCGCGCCGCCGGCCTTCGTCCCCGCCGTGGCGATGACAAACCGTCCGCCGGACGTTTGCGTGATCTGCCACTGCTGGCACGCAGCGCCGTTGTAATCCCAGAGCTCGACCACGGTTCCGTCGTTCGGGCTGCAGCCGGTGCAGTCCAGGCTGCGGCCGACGCTGCCGTCGGGGTTGATCGTCCGAATCGAATAGTAGCCGTTGTTCAGGTTGGTAACTTGCCACTTCTGATTGTTCGTGCCGGCGTAGGGCCAGAGCTGGATCGGCGTTCCGTTCGTGTTGGCTGCGCCATAACAGTCTAGCGCGTTGCCGGTGGTGGAGGCGGATATTTCGTAGACGCCGTTCTGGATGGCCGGCGCGCCGTTCTGATACTGGCGCACATAGTCCACGTTGAAGTAGGCGGTCCCCGCTGTCGTGCCGTCCGGGTTGCCGGGCCAGTTGCCGCCGACTGCAAGATTGAGCAGCATGTACATCGTCTGGTTGTTAAAGACCCAGTTGCCGCCACCGCCCTGGTTGAACTGGCCGGTGAAGGCGCCGTCGACGTAGAAGGCGCAGTAGCCGGGCTGCCAGTTCACGCCGTAGTTGTGATAGGTGGTCGTGGAGCTGTTGGGCGTGGTCTGCAAGGTCGGATCCCAGCCGGGCATGTGCAGGCTCTGGTGGTTTTCCCACTGGCCGTTGATCTCCTCGGCGACGTCGATCTCGCCGCAGGTGGGCCAGCCGACCGAGCCGATGTTGTTGCCCAGGAACCAGAACGCGGGCCAATAGCCTTTGCCGCCATTTGGGAACTTACAGCGCGTTTCGTAGTAGCCATACGGCCCCATGGAGACTTTGCCGGCGGTCTTCAGACGCGCCGAGTACCAGGTTCCCGCAGAGTTCGTCGCCTTGATCTGCATCGCGGAGCCGTCAGTCCCGGTGCCGTCGTAGACCTCATGCGCGTTGTCCGCGTTGCTGGTGTAGTTTTGCAGCTCGTTGTTGCCCCAGCCGCCGCCGCCGGTATCGTAGTTCCAGTAGACGCCGGCGGGAGTCGCCCCGTTGCGCGCGTCGGAGAACTCATCGGCCCAAACCAGCCCCATACCGCCCGGAGCCTGTGCATGTGATGTTTTGCCGATCCCGAGGACAAGCAGAGTAGACGCCGCCAGCGCCATCATCTTAACGGCGCGTCGATCCATCTTCCGGGAAATACCTGTTTTGCTAAGTTTACAATCTAAGGGGGTGTGCATGCTCCGCGAACTCCTTATCTCTCTTCAACTCTGAAATGTGAGAAAGTGACCGGCGGTTTTTGAACCGGCCATGAATGGATTGAGGCGCGTCTTACACTAGCCATGATTTGCGATCTGAATCGCAATTGTATCTATTAGAACACAAATCAAATTTGCTATCGCTTGTAAGCCCGTATGGCTCAAACCGTCCCCATTATATCAAGGGGTAGGAAGTCTGTCAAGAACAATTATTGCTTTTGCTACATTTTGGTGTAAATAGGGTGCGTATACCTATGTTAGTAATTTATTGATAGTTATTGACATATGAATTTATTTTCAATCGTTAAGCATTTGCCTGGGAAAGCGAACTCGAAAACACGTATCCGTACAATCTCAGAGGATTGAACCAAACACAGAGATGAGACAATGGGATCGTTTGGTCCCATTGTAAGAACGCTGTCTTTACCTTAGGGATCGCAGATCGCCGCTCTCGTTCACGAAAATCTACGTTATAATAAGTAAGCTTCTCTTCGTATTTGTACGGGAGCTTCTGGAGAATACCTACGTCATGCGAATATAGCCCTTCCGCTCCGCTTTCCGTTCCGTCCTGCTGCTTCTCTTTGCCATCGTTTGTTTGGGCGGCGTCTACGGCGCGCCCGCCGGGGCCGCCATCACACTGTCCTCTCTTTCTGTTTCGCCCAGCACTGTCGTCGGCGGATCGGGGTCGATCGGCGCGATTGCGCTGACGGGAGCGGCTCTGGGTTCCGGCGCCTCCGTTGTCGTTTCGAGCAGCAATACGAATATCGCCACGGTTGTATCGCCGGTGGTCGTTGCCTCTGGTACGGCGTCAAGGACATTCGTCGTCACCACGAAGCCCGTGATTGCCACGGCGGTTGTCACGATTACGGCGAGTTACGGCGGAGTGAGTAAGAGCGCGACGTTGACGGTGACGCCGCCGACTTTGTCGACACTCAATATCTCGCCGGTCAGCGTCGTCGGCGGCGCGGGGTCCACCGCGCTGATCCGGCTGACCGGGCTGGCTGCGGCGAACGTCTCGGTGGCCGTCGCAAGCAGCAACACGAACGCCGCCACGGTGACCTCGCCCGTCCTGGTGGCGACCGGCGCATATTCAAAGACGTTCGCCATTACCACCAAGCCGGTCGCGACTGCGACTGTCGTCACCATCACCGCCAGCTATGGCGGAGTGAGCAGGAGCGCGACCCTCACCGTCACACCTCCTGCGCTTTCCAGTTTAGCAGTGACGCCGGTCAGCGTTGTTGGTGGGGCGGCTTCGTCTGGAATCCTCACGCTGAATGGGTTCACCGCCGCGTCCGGCGCCATCGTCGCCGTTACGAGCAGCAATACGAGCGCCGCCACCGTTGCCTCGCCGGTCCTCGTTCCCGGCGGCTCATACTATAAGACGTTCGCCATCACCACGAAGCCGGTCGCGACCGCGACTGTCGTCACAATCACAGCGACTTACGGTGGTATCTCCAAAACCGCGACATTGACCGTGACGGCGCCGCCGGCGGCGCTGTCGGCTTTGACTATCTCTCCCGCCAGCGTCGGCGGCGGCGCTTCTTCCGTCGGGACGATCTCGCTCACGGGAATAACGCCCCCCGCCGGGGCCTCGGTTGCCGTGGCCAGCAGCAACACGAACGTCGCGACTGTCGTCTCACCGGTGGTAGTCGCTTCGGGCACAGTGTCGAAGACATTTTCGATTGTGACCAAGCCCGTGACCGTCGGGACGGTCGTCACTATTTCCGCCACTTACGCCGGCGTCACCAAAACCGCCACACTGACGGTTACGCCCATCGCTCTGGCGTCCGTGACCGCCACTCCGTACATTGTGATCGGTGGAAACTCTTCGGTCGGCGCGGTGAATCTCAATGGCCCCGCGCCCGCCGCAGGCGCGTCAGTGATTGTCACGAGCAGCAACAGCAGTCTGGCGACCGTCGTGTCTCCGGCGCTGATTGCGGCAGGAACAGCCTCCAGGACGTTCACGATTGTGACCAAGCCCGTCAATTCGAGCACCGTGGTCACGATCACCGCCTCCTACAGCGGGGTGACAAAGACCACGACTTTGACCGTGGCGCCGGCCCCGCCGCCTCCGCCGGCATCATCGTCTGTTTCGTACGTGGGGAATATCGTCGCGCCGTCAGATATCAACGCTCAGGCGTCTCTGCTGGCGTGTCAAGTCAATTCCCGAGGCGCATTGTCTGGAACGATGACGGTCGTCGAGCAGAGCGGTCAAACTCATGCGGTCGCAATTGCGGGAACACTGAGCAGCGCGAACGTGATGGTCGTGAAGTATAATACTCTCCATAGCGAAGTCACTTTAATGGGGCAGCTTCAAACGGATACCGAGAAGCAGATCCTCAATGGCGTGCTTCAGGCGATCAACGCTGACGGGAGCCTTGGAAGCAAGGCGTCTGTCAATCTTGGGCTTGCGGCCACGGCTCCGGGGATCCTGGGAACGCACAGTGGAATGCTGAGGGTTGGCGTCACCGGCGCACTGCTGCGTGTGAATGTCGCCGCGAACGCCACCGTGCTCTATCACATGGAAGCGGGCAATGGCGTTGTGACGGACGGCATCGGATATTTGGACAAAAACAATAACCTGTTTGGGACGGGCATATCTCAGGGCGGGGCCGACGCCATGACGATCCACTTCGGGAAAACCTCCAGCGGATACGCGCTTAGTGGATCGTCCTGGACGAGCAGCACGGCCTCGGCGCTGACCGGTCAGGTGAACTAAGGGCGGAACGCGGAGCGGTTCTGGGTCGGTAAAATAGGGACGCCGTGACACGGCGTCCCTATTTTTTACGCGAGCGGCGTTCTTAAGGAATTCAGAAATTTGAAAATACCGCTGAAATTGATCACTCCGCCGGGATTCCAGCACTACGACTGCACGAGCTGCGGCGACTGCTGCCGAGGCCGTTTTGCGATTGTGGTGACGCAGGAAGATCGCGACCGGATCGAGAGCCAGGGCTGGACCGATGAGGATCTCGATCTGGACGGAAAGCCTCTCTTTACCCGTCATGGTGACGGCTTTCAGCTCGCGCATCGTCCCGACGGCGCATGCGTCTTCCTGGAAAATAACCTCTGCCGCATCCACGCAAAATACGGGGAGCCGGCCAAGCCCGTGGCGTGCCGCATGTATCCCTTCGTTCTGGTTCCGCTTGGCGACGACGTACGCGTGGACGTGCGATACGACTGCCCCGCCACCGCGAAAAATCTGGGCCGTCCCATCGCCGATCATCGCAAGGACTTGCAGAAACTCGTCAAACCGGCGCTGCCCGAGAACGCCGCCGAGCTACCGCCGCCGCCGCTTTACGGCCGCGTGAAGCTCACCTGGGCGCAGCTCTCCCGCGTCACCGAGACCTTCGAGCGCGTTCTGCTGGACGTTTCGCTGGACATCACCCGCAGGATCACCGCCTGCGTCAATCTCGCCGCCGTGCTGCGCCACCCACGCATCGCCACGCTGGAAGGGGAAGAGTTCGACGAGTATCTGGAAGACGTCGCCGCCGAGGTCCAGTCCACCGCCGCGATCGACACGCTGCGCCGCAAGTCGCCGTCCGGCCCGGAGCACGTCGCCTTTCGGCAGCTAGCCGGCCTGTACAGCCGCTACGACCGGGTGGGGGAGAAAGCGCATCTGACAAAGCGCCTCAGCGTCTCCCTCGCCATGCTCAGCGGCAAAGGCGCTGTCCCCCAACTGCGCGACAACTTCCCCGAAATCACCTTCGATCAAATGGAGACCGAAACCGGCGTTCCCACTCCCGAAGCCGCCCAGGTCCTGGAGCGCTACCTGCACACCCATCTCTCCAGCATGGGCTTCTTCGGCCCATCCTTCTACGGCCGAAACTACCTCGACGGCGTTAACTCCCTCCTGCTTACCTATCCCCTCATTTGCTGGTTCGCCCGCGCCTACGCCGCCAGCGAAGGCCTCACCGCCCCCAACGCCTCCTGCATCGAACGCGCCCTGATGATCGTCGACCACCAGCACGGCGTCACGCCCCTGTTGGATATCCCAACCGAGCGCTTCCGCACCAACATGCTGACGGACCGAAGCGCCCTGCGGACGCTGGTGATTTGGTATGGGAGTTAAAGCCGTTTGAAACCAAGCGGACTATGGTAAAATAGTGTTCTGGATACACTTATTATGAGGAGCCGAAAATGCCTGAAACGCTTGTCGATGCTTGGCGTCATATCATCGTGGGAGAGAAGAAGTCGTGGGTGCTCTTTGAACATGGGACGTGCGTGATTTTGATGAAGCCGGAAGCCGATCTGGCGGCGCAGGCGACGGTAATCATGCGCGAGTGGGGGCCGGTCTTCCCCGGATCTCCCGCCGGAGATTTCACGGTCGTTACGCTCACTGAATATCCCAGTAATCAGCGCATGTTTCGTATCCAGCGACCCATAATTCCAAATTGGCGTCGCAGCTCGTGACCGAAGATCAGAATGGGCGTGTATGTCCCGATGGCAATTAGCATCATTGGAACGAGCCAGTTGCCTTTCCAATGATGGTCAATATGAGCGATCAGCACAACGGAGGCGTAGATGCAGTACCACAGGGCGATACTGACATACATCTGGGCATATTTGCGTACGTACCATCCGTCATGGGCATTGGAAACGGGCGTGCTATGGAAGTTCTTCAAAATGCATAGCGGAATGAGCGCGCTCATGAACGCACTAAGAAAGGTGAGGGTATCTGGTGGATGCTGTGGAATGGACAGCAGCAGCCCGATGCAGCCGAGGACGATCGGCAGCCGATGCGCTCCCGAGACTGGCCGGTACTCATCATGAGATTGGTTAGGCGCACTGGCGCCTTTGATCCAATTGTGTTCCTCGTCGACAAACCACACTTGACGATCTTCGCCAAATGGATCGAAATTTTCGGCGAGGTTTTTGAAGCGTATCCGCTCGGTTTCGAATACCGGGTCTGATCCCGCTCGCCGCAGGGTGGGAGCGTGGGCAAAATCGATGTCGATGGCAAGCGTGAGCCGTGATTTCTCTTCATCCTGAAACCAGCAGGCCGCGATGTCCGGCGAGTCGCGCAGAATGACGAACTCATCCTCGTCGTCTTCCGTTTGCGTCCCATCATAGCCCGGAAGCGCCCAGCGGGGCGTCTGATGCTCTTTCCAGACAATGTCGATCTTTTGATCGCCAAGCGTCCAATCAAACTCGTCCACGAATGTTCCGCGGTCATCACTGCCGCAGTAGTAGAAGTAGAGTCCTCGACCATCCCGGCAGATCACGATGGTTGTTTCTTGTGTCGGAAACTCCGATCCGTTCCAAATGCCGATAAGTTCTTCCCGTATCGGAGTTTCGTTCATCAATAACGCAGTGCTTTCATTCGCCTATTATACTCTATCGAAAGCAGACAGGCCTTGTCCAACAGAGTTGAACAAGGCCTGTGATGTGAGTGCTTCTGCGATGAGCAGAACCGATTAAGCTTCGCGGCGCGCGGCGTTTGCGGCGGAGGATCCCGCCGTTGCTTTGGACAATTCGTTCATGATCTTGGCGTATTGGAGCGTCAGCGCGCCGTCTTCGATGTTCTCCACCAGCCATCGCCCATTTTCAAGGACGAGTGTCCAGACGGATTCCACATCGTCATATCCGGGCTTTCCCTGGACGACTTTGCCGCTCACTCTCTCGGCGAGGTAATCTTCCATATTGGCGTCGATGCCCACGACAATCCGTGTGCCGTTCGCCGTACCGTCCTCGTTTTTGTATTTCAGGTAGAGCGGCCGGATTTTCTTGAGGGATTTGACGCGGCAGTGATTGATCAGGCCGTCACGCTCCCACTGTTCCAAGTGCGCGATCTGCTGATTCTGCCAGTACCAGTGCGTCATCCAATCCGACGCTTCCTGCATATCTTCTTTGCGCCAGGCGGCGTGCACGCGGGTGAAAACCTCCGTCACGCGGTTCTTCACGGCAAACCAATCCATCTCCGGGTGCTGCGTGGCCAGAGACGCGAGGGCCTTGCGCGTGCTTTTCTCCGCACGAGATTCCTGCACCATCACGGAGATGATCAGCGGCAGGAAGATAATCGTGAGGACTACCAGGAGAATCTTTCCCGGAACGGTTCGGAAAATGGCGGAAGCAATACGGCCCCCAGGAGCCGCCATCGCGGGATCGGGAAAGAGCAAAAGTACGCCCACGATCAGGGCGGCGGTAAACAAGAAGTATAGAGTTCGCTTACTCATGATGGGCCTCCAGGGATTCGTCAAGAGAAATGTGGGGAGAGGGCAGATTCCTCATATGTGACAGTCTGTTCCGCGCCCTGACTGGAATCTCCTGCATCCGCCAGAGCCTTGTCCAGGCAAGCTTTCATCGCCACTGCGACTTTGGACACATAGGGCTCGCCGAGCAGGTGATGTGGACCGTCGAACTCAAAAATTTCCACGTGGGCGACCTGCGCCCATTTGTCCACATGGATGCGCTTTTGCCCAGGCTGTTCGATGCGGGATGCAAGAAAATAGCAAAGCGAGCCGGAGAACGGTTTCGGTTTGTAGGATCGGGCGAGCACCTCGTTGACGCCTTCCATGTATTTCATGCGTATCGAACGGCTGGCGAGGGGCGCGATCGCCAAATAAGTCTGGCAGCGCACCCTTCGGAAGATATGCCTGAGAGTCTCTTTTGCTCGTACACGCTTTGCCGGGATCGTCGATCGCTCGGCTTTCGGATAGTAAGTGTCGATCATCCCGACGAACGCCGCCCGCTCGCCCGATTGGTGGATCCGGTGCGCCATCTCATAGGCCACCAATCCCCCCATGGAAAAGCCGCACAGATAATACGGGCCCTCAGGCTGTACGGTTTTTATCTCCGCCAAATACTGCTGCGCCATCGCTTCAATGGATACGTTCGGCGTTTCACGACCGTCTATTCCTCGGCACTCCAGGACATACAGAGGCTGATCGTCGCCGAGGTGGTGAGATAACTTCAAAAACTCCACGGCTGCGCCGTAACTTCCGTACATGCAGAAAAGCGGTGGCTGTCCTCCGCTGCGCTGGATGGGCGATGGCGACCGCCGACGCCATTCCTTCGCCGCAGCTTCCATGGCGGCGCTAAGAGCACGCACGGTTGGAGAAAGCAGAATGTCGGAAATGGGAACCTGCCGACCCAGCACATCTTCAATACGCCCGGAAAGGCGGGCGGCGAGCAGCGAGTGACCGCCCAATTCGAAGAAATTGTCCTCCACGCTGACAGGGGCAATTCCCAGGACTTCTTCGACGAGGGCGGCCAGAGCAGTTTCCAATTCGCCGCTCGGCGAAACGAACTCTTCCGGAGAAACCGTTCGGATCGGCGACGGAGGTGGGAGCCCGCGGCGGTCCAGCTTACCGTTGAGCGTGAGCGGCAGCGCCCGAAGAAACTCAAATCGCGCGGGGATCTCATGCTCCGGCAGCGTCTTGGCCAACTGGATCCGCAGATCACGAATGGACGGCGCCTGGCCAGGTTTCATGACCAGATAGGCGACCAGGATCTTGCCCTCATCCGCGCCGTGCGTCGTGACCACCGCTTCCAGCACTCCGTCCAGGCGCGTCAGCGCGGTCTCGACCTCCGCGACTTCGACCCGGTATCCACGAATCTTGACCTGAAAGTCTTTTCTTCCCAGATGGACCAGCAGCCCGTCTGGACGGAACCGGCCCAGATCGCCGGTTAGATAAATGCGCTCTTCAGCGCCGTCTTCGTCTGGCAGAAACGCGGCCGCCGTCAGATCCGGTTTTCGCCAATAGCCGGGAGAAAGGTGGCGGCTTCGAACGGCGATCTCGCCAATTGATCCCGGGGCGACTTCACGCCTGTTTTCGTCCAGCAGTAGGACATCTTTGCCGGGGATGGGATATCCGACTGGCGCGACACTTTCGTCGATTTCCGTATCCTTGGTGATAAAGTACTGCGTGACAGTCCTGGTTTCCGTGGTTCCCAGCGCATTCTGCATGATGCAGGAAGACGCGAAGTGGCGTTTGTAGAGATCGACATCCCGCTTATAAACCGGCTCGCTTCCCGGAGCGAGCATACGCAACTTGGGAAATCCTTCTCCTTCGGGCAGGATGCGGCAAAGCTCGCGAAAGGTGGCCACATTGATGTCGAGGATCGAAATCTCCTCGTGTTCCAGCCATCTCGCCAGTCGCGAGAACCCTTCCATGCGGAAATCGAATGGGAGCACTGCGGCGCCGCTGAGGTGCGCTCCAAAGATATGGCAGACCGAGGCGCTCGAACACGCCGCAAACAGAAGACCGTAGCGGTCGGCGACACTGATCGCCAGGTCCTGGCTCTGCCGGCGAATATCGAACAGCACGTTGCGATGAGTTTGAAGCACACCCTTCGGCTCACCAGATGATCCGGAGGTATAAATGATATACGCTGGCGCATCGCTCGGAATCGTGATGGCGGGGTTGGTTGTTGGATACGCGCCAACACTCTCAATCTCCAAGACTGCTTGACCGGCGCGGCTGTACTCGCGCGCCGCGACGGCGTTTGCTGTGTTGGTTAACAGCAGCGTACCGCCGGCGTCTTCCAGAATACGGGAGTTTCTCGCCACTGGATAAGAAGGATCGAGCGGCACATAAATATTGCCGCTCTTCAAAACGCCCCAGATCGCCGCGATGGCGTCCGCCCCCTGTTCGAACAGCAGCGCCACCGGCTGATGCGGCTCGCGACCGTGCGACAGGATCGCATGAGCGATTGCATTTGACTTTCGATTCAGCTCGCCATATGTCAGAAGCCCAGCGCCAGTTTTGATTGCGATCCGATCGGCGCATTGGTGTGCAATCATCTCAAATCTCTGACAGAGCGATCCTTCGATTTCCGACTTGTCAAACGGGATCGCCGGATCCTCGCCGGATTTAGGAAGACGCAAAAGTGATGGTGTGGCGCCAATCATAAAACTCTCGCCTTTCCCCTACCAAGCATTTTCTATGGTAACTTCAGATAATTCAATTTCTTCACCCCGTACTGCAGCTCCGCGCTTCGCATCAGAACCAGAGATGCAATACGATCGGCGGCATCGCCAAAGACGGGTTTCGGCTGATAGTTGTTCACGAGAACGCCGCTCGTGTTTTCCACGTGGCTGGAAGTCGTGAGGCAAGGGACGATCGATGCATCCGTAACCGCCATATTCCCGTCCAAGGCGCGGAATCGAAGTCGGAAGATAAAGGTCTCGGGATAGCGAGCATGAGAATTTCCGCCGAAGGCAAAGTTGCCAAGACTATACGCGATGTATTTCCCACGGTACCGCTCGATCCCCTGCACGACGTGAGGATGATGTCCGACGACGGCGTCCGCGCCGGCGTCAATAAACTGCCTGCCCAAGTCCTGCTGCCACGTTCTGGGAACGGTATCGAGTTCGCTGCCCCAGTGCATCACAACAATCACGATATTGTCCGGCTTCTTATAGTGCTTGATTTCGCCAATTACCCGCTCCGGCGCATCGCCGATTACGGTAGTGTTCTCGCCAACCACCGTGCAATCGCCAATTAGCACCGTCTCCACTCCCTTGATGGTCGTGACGTAAGGGGTATTCTGGTAGAACTCAGGCACGCGTGCTTTCTGGAAGTTGGCGACGGTATCGTCGAATCCCGCCTGGAGATAGTCGAAGGAATGGTTGTTCGATAGTCCTACGGCTTCCACCGAGCCGGCGGGAAAGATCTCGGCGTAAGGGGAGGGGCCTTTGAACTTCCATTGCTTGTCGGCGGTTCGGGATGCGTCCGTCAGCGTGCATTCGAAGTTGACGACGGTCAGGTCATCGTTCACGAACCAGGGGCTCACGAGAGCAAAGGGATAATTTTTCTCCCCTGAGCGCTCGTACACCGCCGGAAAGCGAAACGCGCTGTTATCGCCGTTGACCGTTCCAAACGTGCAGTCGCCGGCGAAGGAGAGCACGATCTCGTCGGGTTTGCGCTGCGCTCTCATCTCGCAGGCCGCCGCCGCCCGGTTGACGAGGCTGATGGAAATATCGGAGAAGTTTGGCTGGGACCTCGTCGAGGCGCTGCCGAGCTCCGAACGGCGCGCGAGAATACTTTCCAGCAGGTCAGAAAGATCTCTGGCGAACGGCTGATGCGTGGCGCCAAGACTGCCGATGAGGTCTCTGGTATCTGCGACAGCGACTTCGGATGCGCCAGTCTCACAGAGAGCGCTTAAGCAGCGGACAGTCTTTTCGGTCGCTTCGCTTTTACTGAGAATACTGGTGTTAGTGTTGTCTTCTATCGCAGAGGGCGGGGAAGCGGCGACAGGTCGATGGGAGATTCGAGTTTTATTGCGGGCGGGCCACAATAAAACCGCAGCGATGGAAATCATCGCTGCGATGAGTATGACAACGAGGCCGGCAAGTCGTTTACGTCTGTCCATTCGGAATTTCTACGGTAATCCTAGTTCTTTTTTGAGCAGGTTTTCCAGCAAAGATGCGCCGACCTTGGTAGCCAATTCCAGCGCCCACTTTCCGCAAGCCTTCAGGCTTGTGATCGCTTTCTCTTTGTCCCCTGCACTTGCCGCCGCCTCCGCTTCCGCGATTTTTCCGGCCGCGATCGCGTCGCCAGGCGCACCGGTTTTCATTGCCTCCGCCATGGCTTCTTGACGGATCAATGAAAGCTGCTGGGTTAAAGCAGCAAGGTCAACATCGTCGATTGCTGAATTTGAGTTCATGGTAAAGTCGTGGGCTACGGCATTGTCTCCCACCGCGCCCTGCTGCCCGCCGGAAATCACGTATTTGTCCGCCATTGTTTTCCCTCGCTCATTTCAAGTTGACGATCCAGAGTGCTGGTTAGTGATCGGATGTCTCTTCAAAATCATGTGCTTGCGCATTGTCGCCTACCGCGCCTTGCTGCCCGCCGGAGACGATATATTTTGAGCTATTGATATAAAGCTCCGCAATATCGATCTTCGGCTGTGGCGACGAACCTTTGTCAACACTTCCGGAGCTGGCGCTGATTGATTTTAAATGGTACGTTTCGTAAGGATGACCGTATGTCTGTCCCAATTGCTTGAGAACATGGTTGAAAGGTCCTTCGAATTCGATCCCGAGGTCTTTGGCCGCCTCAAGCGCGGTTTCATTGACAATGATTCGGACTCCGTCACGCGCATTTTTCTGCAGGGAATGGACCAAGTTTACGGGCGTGCCGATTGCGGTGTAGTCTCGGACATTCATGGCGCCAATG
>NZ_JBDSQY010000292.1:0-17962 GCF_039929585.1 Capsulimonas sp. | reverse complement strand
GACCATTGAAGGTGTGAGAATCCAACGGATTTGACCATTCTCCGCCCTCGATACGGATTGCATTTAGTGTAGCGAACTGTCTCACCTATTATAGACACAGAGGGATACTTGAAAAACTGGAGCTTGGGCGATTAGCTTAGTGGTAGAGCGCCTCGTTCACATCGAGGAGGTCGGGGGTTCGAATCCCTCATCGCCCACCAATCAAAATAGGACACCCGCTCGATCGGATTTTACATCCGATCAAGCGGGTGTTTTGCATTGTGAATGCTGTGATGATGGCATAAGATGTTTCTAACTGCTCGTGTAACCTTTTTGAGCTTCTTGTCCTCTCTCCTTTTGATGGATCCATTGACCAACGAATATACCCTTGCGCGGAAAGCGCAGGGCGGCGACCTGGAAGCCTTGACGGCTCTTGTCGATGGCGCGCGGCTGAGCCTGTTCGGTCAGGCGTATGGCGTTCTGAAGCATTATGATGACGCACAGGACGCCGTCGCCGCTGCTTTGCTGCAAATCTGCATGCATATCGGCGATCTTCAGGATGCAGATCGCGTGAACTCATGGATGCAGAGCATCGTACGCCGTGAGGCGCTGCGCCTCCGCCGCAGCCCAAAAACCTTCGATCTTCGTGATGAAGATCAAGTCTCGAGCCCGGATGATCTCATGGCGCTGCTGCTCCGTCTTGATATTGCTCGGGCGCTGCGGCGTCTGCCGGGACGTCAGGCGCAAGCCGTGCGGTTGTTTTACATCGACCGGATGTCCATTCGGGAGATTGCCGATACCCTGGGCGCGGCGAGTGAAGGCGCCGTGAAAGTGTGGCTCCATCGTGGACGGCGGCAAATGGCGGCGAATATGAAAGGATACGATCTCATGCCAGAAACGATCACGGCGTCAGCACCGCGTATGGACCACGCGACAGCGCAGCCGCGCCGGGCGGCGATTCTTCAGACACATCTTGCCGTCGATCACCTGGAAGCGATTAAAAGCGCGCTCGAAGTCGCTGGGTTCATACCAGATGTGCTGGCGAACACTGAATTCGCGGAGCTTCGAATCGACGATTTGCCGATGCGCGATGCTCTTCGGCGGTATGACATCTTGGTGATTGATGAAACCCTGAACGACCGGTCGGGTTTGGAATATATCGAATTCTGTCAGGCTCATTTAGAGACTGCGAATATTCCTGTAACGCTGCTTCATGCACAAGAAGAAACTGCTTTGCTGACGGCGGCGTGTTACTCGGCGGGCGTCACGCATCTCTTGCGCAAGGACGATCCAGAGGCAATCGCGGCGGCGTTTCGCGCTTCCGAGGAAGTAAAAGCTGGCGATTGGAGTGTCTTCTCCGAAGAAGTTCAAGGGATCGTGATTCAGGCGCAAAAAGAAGCAATTGCTCGAAATGAGAACTTGGTTTCCACGGAGCATCTCCTGCTGGGTGCAATACACGACCAATCAGGCGGAGTCGCACGATTGCTTACAGAGCAAATGGACGTCTCGCTGGAGAAAATATCGCAAGACATTCAGGACGGCATGCGTACGGGAGCCGCTCTTTCCGAAGATCAGCCGCTGATTCTGGCGCCGCGCGCCAGAAATGTACTGGACAGCGCTCAGGAAGAGGCGAGAGCGGCAGGTCTCCGGATGGTCGGCGCGGAGCACCTGCTGGTGGGGTTGCTCCGCGAGAACGATGGAGAGGCGGCGCGCGCGTTGACCGCCGCCGGCGTGACGCTTGAGCGGCTGCGTGCGGCCATTGTCATGCCTGAGTGAAGCGGGATATTGATTGATCGGCTCCAATCCGTCATAATAGGCATTCGCCGCGCTTCCGTTCACGATAAAGTCGGCGCAGGAACTATGGATGCAGGAGTATTGAAATGACCGGTGTGGCGTTTGTTTTTTGTCGTGCGGAGGATGCGCCGCTGCCCTTCGGATACGCAGGCCACCTCGGCTGGGGCTTTTTTCTACCGGACAGCGAAGGTTTTTACTGTGGTTCGACGGAGAACCCATCGGGAGCTCCCGATGTTCTTCCCAGCGGCGATAACGGCTGGTGGGAAGAGCGCGTCGGCAGTTTGGCCGAGATGCTTGCGGCGATGCAGGCGCGCGATTACGATTCTTATAAATTCGAGGGCGTCGCGGATGCTCACCCAGAGGAGGCGATCTCAATGGCGAAATCCATGGAGGCGCGGGGCTATTCGGTGGCGGCGGATAGTTCCCTCGACCATACCCGGGAGGTTCTTGAAGCTTACGGCGTCAAGAATTTACCGTCCACGGATGAGTATCCGTTTCCGAACAGCTGGTTCGCCATTTTTGATGGAGAACTTCGTGGTCTTGATTCCGCGGAGCATAAGCTGTGATGACGGAAGCGCTATCGCAAAGAGAAAAGGCGGCTTTGCTGCGCCAATTGCACCAGGGACCGAAGATTTTGGTCTTGCCGAACGCCTGGGACGCCGCGAGCGCCCGGTTGTTCGAAGAGGCGGGATTTCCGGTAATCGCCTCGACAAGCGCGGGGATTGCGTTTACTCTGGGCTATCCCGATGGGCAGATCATCCCGCGCGACGAGATGCTGTTCATGCTGCGCCGCATCGTCGCCTCCGTGCATATTCCCGTCACCGCCGATATTGAAGCCGGTTATGGAGCCAATTCCGTGAAGGAAGTTCTGACGACCGTGCGAGGCGTCCTTACCGCCGGCGCCGTTGGGATCAATTTAGAGGACATGGCGGACGGCGGCGTGTCGCTGGTCGATGTCGATTTCCAATCGGAGAAAATCGAAGCCGTGCGGTCGATCGGCGAGGCCACAGGAGTACCTCTTGTGATCAATGCGCGCACGGACGCTTTCGCGTTGACGAATATTCCAGACGAACAAAAGCTGAAAATCGCTGTCGAACGCGGCAATCGATATCTCGCCGCCGGCGCGGACTGCGTGTTCGTTCCATTCGTCAAGGATATTCCCATGATCTCCGTATTGGCCCGCGAGATTCACGGGCCTCTGAATATTTTAGCGCTGCCCGGAAGTCCGCCGGCGTCGGATCTTCAGGCGCTGGGCGTGGCGCGCGTGAGTGTCGGCGCCGGTCCCTGCCGCGCCGCGATGGCGCTCACCCGAGCCGTCGCAATGGATCTGCTCGAATTGGGGACGTATACGCGTTTCACACAGAACGCTCTCTCCTACGCGGATGCGAATCTCCTGTTCTCCCGAAAATAATCGTGAATCTTTGCCGCCGGGGTTGACGGCGGCAAAGAGTTTGAGTATAATCTCAGACAATAGTTGTCTGTAATTGTTGCGTGCGTCGGAAAGGTTAAGTATGGAAAAGGGCTCGGCGTTCGGGGTGGGGGTGGAATATGCCCTGCATTGCCTGCTGTACTTGATCGACCCGCCCGCCGGACGTCATCTAGGAGTGGCTGAGCTAGCGGAGTATCAGGGCATATCGCCGTCTTATCTCGCCAAGATCTTCGTGCGCCTCAAAAAGGCGGATTTAGTGCGTTCGGCTCCTGGCGTCAAGGGTGGGTATGAACTGGCGAAGCCTGCCGGACAGATCACGTTCCTGGAAGTCGTCGAGGCGGTGGAAGGGCCGGTGCAGTTGTTCCAGTGCCGAAATATTATCGGCAATTGCATTCTGGACGCCGGCAAGCCTAAGGGACCTCCGACAACAGTGTGCGCGATCCACGCCGTAATGATGGAAGCGGAGGAGCAGGTGCGCCGCCACCTCAGAACCCAGACACTGGGTGACATCCACGAAGGTCTTCAGACCTTACTGCCCGCCACGCGGCGCGACGCTACCCGTCGCTGGTTTGAACAAGCCCTGAAGCTGAACCAAGGTTAACGTTCAGCATTTTTTTGCAGTAAATCACGGATAATTGTTATCCGGAATTCAGTAAGGAGAGAACACATGCCACGAATCGATTATGCACAGGTTGCGCCCGGCGCGGTCAAGGCGCTTTACGGACTTCATGCCTATTCGGAGAAGGGAGCGATTGAGCAAAAGCTGAGTCTGCTCGTCGTGCTGCGCGTATCGCAGATCAACGGCTGCGGCTTTTGCGTGGATATGCACACGCAGGAGCTGCGTAAGATCGGCGAAAACCAGCAGCGCATCGATTGTCTGGTCGCCTGGAGCGAGACCGATCTTTACACCCCGCGCGAGCAAGCCGCGTTCAAACTCGCCGAATCCATGACACTTGTGTCGCAGACACACGTGCCCGACGAAGTCTTCGACGCGGCGCAGACCGAGTTTACCGATAAAGAACTGGTGGACCTCGCCATGACCGTGGTCGAGATCAACGCCTGGAACCGGATGGCGATCACCTTCCGCCGATACCCCGCCCATCGTGACTCCTGAGGAGGCAAAAGGTTGTCATTCGCTGCGCCGAGGATGGTAAACTGATGGAATATCTCGCCGGCCATGTTTTCCCCTAGGAACACATGGCCGGATGGAAATGGGAAATCTTATGGCGATTACGATGAACGACCTGACCGTGAACTTCACTCACCTGGACCGAGTGGCATTGATGGAGAGCTGGCGGTGGCTGATTGGCGAGACCAAGCAGCCGATCCTGCTGACGGCTCTGGGCAATGCGTTCGTACAAGACTTAGTGGACGGCGCCATTTGTATGGTGGACACAAGTACAGGCGATCTTCTTGCGGCGGCGGACAGTATGGAGCATCTGACGGAGCTGATGGAAGACAAAGATTTTGTGACGAGAGCGTTTGATGTGGAGGCGTTCGCGGCCCTGCAGAAAGCGGGCATGACGCTTCAGCCGGGGCAGATCTTTAGTTTCAAAGTCCCGATGGCTCTTGGCGGTCAGTACGTTCTGGACAACATTGAGGCGATGGACATCACCGTTCATTTTGGCGTGACCGGACAAATCTTCGAGCAGGTCAGCAAGATGCCGGAAGGCGCCATGGTGTCGGATGTTTCGCTCTCGTCATAGCTTATTGGCCACCACCAGCACATCGATTCCGCGCACCAATCGGATGAGCTTGTTGATGATCGAACCCTGTAAGAACTCCTGCCACGCCGTGCGCCCCGAGTGGCCGATGATGATTTCCGTGACTTGATGCTCGCGGGCGTAGGCGGCGAGCGCCTGGGCGATGTCGCGCCCGGTGACTTGCTCCATGTGGATGCTGAGGCTCGACGCGAGCGCGAAGTCGGCGTCCAACACTTGCTGCTGGTCGGGCGTCACTTTCTCGGTTGCGACGTAAACGGCCACGAGATCGGCGCGGAGGCGGCGGGCAATGCGCCAGCCTCTTCTTAGCAGTCGGTCGGAGGGCTGATCGGGAGAGATGCAGATCATGATCCGCTCTTGTGTCCGCCACGGCTCCGTGACGTCGTGCTCCTCGCGGTAAATCTGGACGGATCGATCAACCTCTCCCGCGACTTCGCGCAGCGCGATCTCGCGCAGCGCCCCCAAATTGCCCTCGCTGAAGAAGTTCGCCAGCGCCTGCGGGACCTTCTCTTTAGGATAGACATCGCCGCGCTCCAGCCGATTGATCAGCGTACGCGGACTGATATCGATGCTGATGATCTCGCCAGCTTCCGCAAGAACACAATCGGGAACCGTCTCTCGCACACGAACGCCCGTAATCTGATGCACGGTGTCGTTGAGCGATTCTAAGTGCTGCACGTTCATGGCCGAAAGCACATTGATGCCGGCGGCGAGTATATCCATCACGTCTTCGTAACGCTTGGCGTGGCCGCTGCCGGGGACGTTCGTGTGCGCGAGTTCGTCGACGATCACCCACTGTGGCTTGCGCGCGATGATTGCCTCGGTGTCCATCTCTTCGAACGATGCGCCCTTATACTCGACTTTTTTGCGCGGGACGATCTCCAGATCGCCGATCTGCGCCTGTGTGTCCTTACGCCCGTGTGTCTCGACATAGCCGATCACGACATCCTGGCCGCGCTCACTTTTTCGCCGATTTGCCTCGCTGAGCATCTCATACGTCTTGCCGACGCCCGCCGCAAAGCCCAAAAACAGCTTGAGACGCCCCCGGCCCGCCTGTCGCTCGTCGCGTTTCAGGCGGGCCAACAGCTCCTCGGGAGTCGGTCGCTTGTTGTCTTCCTCATATGTCATGGCGTTACTTGCCCTTCGGAAGCTGCTTGTCCAACGCAAGATTGAGCTGAAGTACGTTCACACGCGGCTCACCTAGAAATCCTAAATCGCGTCCTTGTGTATTCGCCGCGACCAACCTCGTGACATCTTCCGCGCTCACGCCGCGCGCCTTCGCCACACGAGCAGCTTGAAGATTCGCATTCGCGACGCTGATGTGCGGGTCTAGCCCCGACGCCGAGCGCGTCACGGCGTCCACCGGTACGGCGGCGTTCGCCGCAAGATTATTGTCCGCTCGATACGCCGCCGCCAGATTCTTCACGCCGTCGAAGTTCGACGGATCGTCCTTGCCGTCTGACGTCTTCTTGTGAATACCATTGATGAGCTTATCGCTCGTCGGTCCCAGGTTCGTTCCGCTGCTGGCAGTGGCGTCATATCCCGATCCGGCCGCCGAAGGGCGAGGGTGGAAGTAGTCGGGCTTGGTGAACCCCTGTGCGAGAAGCGCGGAGCCGACGGTGTGGCCCTGGGCGTCTTGGACGAGACTGCCGTTTGCTTGATGCGCGAACGCGACTTGCGAGAGTCCCCAAACGACGAGAGGATAAACGCCGCTGACGATCAGCAGCAGAACGAGAGTGATGCGTATTGAAGTGAGTATTTGCTTTGCCATTGTTTTGCTTTCGTGAGTTGCAGAGCCCGGATGGCCCTCATCCCCCGGCGCTTCGACCGCCCTGAGTAACCCACCCCGGCGCGCAGTGCAGCGCCACTAATATTTGATCGAGCAGCCAGATGAACGGGAATGGGACGAGTATCCCTCCCAATCCCCACACGGCCAGGTTACGGCGCAGGACCTGAGCGGCGCCCATCGGGCGATAGGGGACGCCACGCAGGGCGACAGGGATCAGGGCGATAATCACCAGGGCGTTGAAGATCACAGCCGCGAGCACGGCCGAGTAGGGCGAGTGCAGGTGCATGAAATTTAATGCCCAAAGGGGGCCGTGCGTTTGTCCGTTCGTGATGTAGAGCGTGGCGAACATCGCTGGGATGATCGCGAAGTATTTGGCGACGTCGTTGGCGATGGAGAACGTTGTCAGGGCGCCGCGCGTCATCAGGAGCTGTTTGCCGATTTCGACGATCTCGATCAGCTTGGTGGGATTGGAATCCAAGTCCACCATGTTGCCGGCTTCCTTGGCGGCCTGCGTGCCGGAGTTCATTGCGACGCCCACGTCGGCCTGCGCCAGGGCGGGCGCGTCGTTCGTGCCGTCGCCGGTCATCGCGACGAGGCGTCCCTCGGCCTGCTCTTTCTTGATCAGCGCCATCTTGTCTTCGGGCTTGGCCTGAGCCAGAAAATCATCGACGCCAGCTTCCTGGGCGATGGCGGCGGCGGTCAATGGGTTGTCGCCGGTGATCATGATCGTCTTGATGCCCATGGCGCGCAGATGATCGAACCGTTCGCGCATGCCGCCTTTCACGACGTCCTTGAGGTAGATGATCCCCAGCGGTCGCTCGTTCAGGGTGACCGCCAAAGGGGTGCCGCCTCGGCGGGAAATCTCGTCGGCGATGCTTTGCAGCTCGCTTGGGACGGAGACGCCGCTGCTTTTGACATAATCGATGACCGCTTGGACGGCGCCTTTGCGGGCGCGCTGGCCGGGGATATTCACGCCGGACATTCGTGTTTGGGCGGTGAAGGGAATGAACTCTGTGGTGTTCTCGTCGAGATGGCGGCCGCGCAGGCCGTATTGTTCCTTCGCGAGGACGACGATGGAGCGTCCTTCGGGCGTCTCGTCGGCGAGGCTGGAAAGCTGCGCGGCGTCGGCGAGGTCCGCAATGTTAACGCCAGGAAGCGGCAGGAACTCTGCCGCCTGACGGTTGCCAAGCGTAATCGTGCCGGTCTTGTCCAGCAGAAGTACATCTACGTCGCCGGCGGCTTCGACGGCTTTGCCGGACATTGCGAGCACGTTGTATTGCATGACCCGGTCCATGCCGGCGATGCCGATGGCCGAGAGCAGGCCGCCAATAGTGGTCGGGATCAGGCAGACCAGCAGGGCGATCAAGACCGCAATGGAGATATGGACGCCCGCGTACTGTCCGAACGGCAGCAGAGTCGCGGTTGCCAGCAGAAAGATGATCGTGAGGCCCGCGATTAAGATATTGAGCGCAATCTCATTCGGCGTCTTCTGGCGCTGCGCACCTTCCACCAGCCCGATCATACGGTCGATAAATGTCTCGCCAGGGTTCGCCGTGATCTCCACTTTGATCCCGTCTGAGATGACCTTGGTGCCGCCGGTGACGGCGGATCTGTCGCCGCCCGCCTCACGAATGACCGGCGCGGATTCGCCGGTGATGGCCGATTCATCGACGCTCGCGATGCCTTCGATGACCGTGCCGTCGCTCGGGATTACGTCGCCGACATCGCAGATCACGATGTCGCCCTTGCGCAGAATGGATGCGGGGACACTTTCTGTCTGTCCGTTGGCGCCGACTTTCTTGGCCAATGTCGTCGTGCGGGTCTTGCGCAGTTCATCTGCCTGCGCCTTGCCACGCCCTTCGGCGATGGCTTCGGCGAAGCCGGCGAACAGCACGGTGAACCAGAGCCACAGGGCGATCTGGCCGACGAAGGCCGTTTCCCAGCCGCCGACATGTTCAATCAGGTCTTGAATGAACAGGATCGTGGAGACGGCGCTGCCGACCCAGACCACGAACATGACCGGGTTCTTCGCCTGGACTCGTGGATCAAGTTTGCGAAAGGCGTCGCCCAGAGCGCGACGCACGATGGGCGGATCGAAGAGCGGGCGGGCGCGCTTGAGATGCGGGCCCGAGGGAGGCGCGCCGGGCGCCTCCATTTTGTCGATATGGTTATTGACGATTGTCGTCATGGAAGTTCTCCTAGAAAGTGCGTCCGCCGTGCATCAAGAAATGCTCCACGACGGGACCAAGGGAAACGGCGGGGAAATACGCCAGAGCGCCGACGATTACCACGGTGCCGACCAGCAGTCCGGCGAACAGAACGTTATCGGTCGGGAAGGTGCCGACGCTTGCCGCCGCTCGCTTCTTCTTCGCCATACTGCCGGCGATGGCGAGCAGCGGGATGATCATCAGAAACCGACCCACCAGCATCGCGATGCCAAGCGCGAGGTTCCAGAACGGCGTGTTGACCGAGATACCCGCGAAGGCGCTGCCGTTATTTCCCGTCGCCGAATCAAAGGCGTAGAAGATCTCCGAGAAGCCGTGCGGGCCACTGTTGTTCACATTCGCCGCCGCCATGTCGTTGGCCGTTCCCGCGACCGTGTTCCAGTAAGCGGGATTAACAATGTGCGTCACGCTGGCGATCGCTGTACCGCCGAGGATACTGCCGGCGAGAATCAAAGCGGCGAGCATCGCCATCTTGACCTCATACGCTTCGACTTTTTTGCCGAGGTATTCGGGAGTTCGTCCGACCATCAGACCGGCGATGAAGACGGCGAGAATGGCGTACATCAGCATGCCGTAGAGACCGGCGCCAACACCTCCGAAGATCACTTCGCCCGTCAGAATGTTCGCCATCGGGACGAGGCCGCCGAGCGGCGTGTATGAATCGTGCATGGAGTTGACGGCGCCGCACGAGGCGTCCGTGGTGACGGTCGCGAAGAGCGTGGCGCCGGCCTGCCCGAAGCGTATTTCCTTGCCCTCCATGTTGCCGCCGGCGTCGCCCATCGTTCGCGTGGTGGCGTCCACACCCTGCGCCGCGATCATCGGATTGCCCTTCGCCTCCTGGACATACGCCACGGAGACGCCGATCAAGAAGAGAAACGACATCGCGCCGAAGATCGCCCAACCCTGCCGGACATTGCCGACATAGAGTCCGAAGGCGTAGGTCATGCCCGCTCCGATTGCGAAGATCATCAGCACTTGCAGCATGTTTGTGAATGGGGTGGGGTTCTCAAACGGGTGCGCGGAGTTCGCATTAAAGAAGCCGCCGCCGTTCGTCCCCAACTCTTTGATGGCCTCTTGCGAGGCCACGGGGCCTCCGGGGATGATCTGGCTGCCCCCCTCCAGCGTCGTCACCGTCTGGTAAGGATGGAAGTTTTGGATCACGCCTTGCTGCACGAAGATCATCGCGAAGATCAAGCAAAGGGGCAGAAGAATGTAAAGCGTGGCGCGTGTGATGTCCACCCAGAAATTGCCCACGCCCGACGCCGACTTTCGCGCCAGGCCGCGCACTAAGGCGATCGCCACCGCGATGCCCGCCGCCGCCGAGAAGAAGTTGTGCGATGCCAGCGAAACCATCTGGCTGAAATACGACACCGTACTTTCGGCGGCGTAAGCCTGCCAGTTCGTGTTAGTCGTGAATGAGACCGCCGTGTTGAACGCAAGGTCCGGCGTCATCTCTTTCGCGCCAAAGTGCTGAGGGTTAAGCGGCAGCCATGCTTGCATTCTCAGCAGACCAAATGTGATCACCAGCGTCACGATGCTAAACGCGAGCAGCGCGAGGGCGTACACCGTCCACGACATGTCCTCGTCTTTTTTGACGCCGCCGAGTTTATAGATCGCACGCTCGACGGGGCCGAGCACGGGTGTCAGCCACGTCCGTTCGCCTTCCATCACTCGGTGTAGAAAGATACCGATGGGTTTTGTCAGCGCCAAGAGTATCAGAAAGAAGGCTGCGATTTGCAGCCAGCCGATTGTCGTCATTTGTCGGGCCTCAGAACCTTTCAGGGCGCAGTAGGGCGTACAGCAGATAGCCGAATAACCCCACCGTCGCCGCGCCCGCCAGCCAATAGTCGAATATCATCGCGTTGGTGCTCCCTATCGTTACAGCTTCGCGCACCCTCGCGCCATGCCCAGCGCAAGTGCAAAAAAGATGACGGTGATCGTCAAAAACCAAAAATCCTGCATTCCAGTTCTCCTGTTCTCTCATGCCGCGTCGTGTGACTGCGTCCGGCGCAGATGAAAACAGATGAGAACGCCAGCGTTCTCCACATCGATCTGCATCTGACTGTCGTCCACAGGAACGCCCGCGATCCGAGAAATCAACCGCTCCATCTTGTTCCGATTGATTTCGTACAGGATGGTGTAGACGCCCTTGAGCGCCGCCGCTCCATCCGGGCTTTGCGATACGACAAGCCCAATCGGCGTCAATGCGTTCATCATCTGCACGGTCAGCACATCGCCGTCGAGATCGGCGTGAGCACCGCCGGGCGACAATCCAAACTCCCGCTGTAAAAACAGCGACAGTCGAAACGCGGCCTCGAATTCCAAATGGGTTGTCTTGCACATGATCGGCGCCTCACTCGTCTCAAGTCCGAGACACAGAGAGCTTATCATTTTGCGTATAACGTGGGCGTAAAGGCCGGGAGGGGAGATATAAAGAAATCGTAAAGTTTAATGATTAGATTTGATTAATTTGCGGATATCGTGTATAATCAGTACGGCAGGACGCTTGTGCTGTATTAGATGTGTATAGTTATCATTGTAACAAATAGAACTTTGGTAAGGATACATATTCCCTGTTGAACTTGCTTTGGAAATCGATTTTATTCCGCATCATCCCACGTTGTCGCGAGCATGCATCAGACTGTTGATGAAATAGAGCTTGCGAGTACGGTTATCGAGTGTCTGAACAGAGTAAGCAGGCGGTTACAGCGGCGTCGCGCAATGGTAATTTAATTCTCAGGAGAAATGTAAATGACGAAGAAGATGATGACTGTGGTCGCTGCGCTTGGGCTGACGATCAGTGTGTCCGGCAGCGTGCATGCGACGCAATTGATTACCAACGGCGGCTTTGAGACGCTTACGAACGGCGCTGGCCAGATGGGCTACAATACGGACGCCACGGGATGGTATACTGAAGGCTACAACTTCGTCTTCACCCAGCCTGCCGACACCGTCGGAGCGAATGGCCTGTACAATAACCTCAAGCTCTGGGGACCGGGCACCGGCTCCGCGAATGGTCTTACGTCAAGCCCGACCGGCGGCAACTATGTTGGCGCGGACGGAGCCTTTTCCGTGGGCGCCATCAATCAGAATGTCAGTGGACTGATTGCGGGCCATACCTACGCCCTGAGCTTCGATTGGGCCGCCGCGCAGCAATCCGGCTATGACGGCGATACGACGGAACAGTGGGTTGTAAGCCTGGGCGGCGACACGCAGTCCACCACCATCGAATCACTCGCCAGCCATGACTTCTCTGGTTGGAAGCACGAAACGTTCAACTTCACCGCCACGTCTGGAAGCGAAGTGCTTTCTTTCCTGGCGAATGGCACGCCGGATGGCGTTCCTCCGTTCGCGCTGCTGGATGGCGTTTCGATGACGGATGTTTCCGCCGTGCCGGAACCCTCCTCACTCGCGGCGATGTTCGCCGGCGTGCTTGGCCTCGGCGCGATCGTCCGCCGCCGCCGTTCGAAGAAATCCGCTGCGTAAGTTTCGCTCCGGCGAAGTCTTAGCGATAACATCCAACGGCCTCGGAAGAGAAATGATTTTCTCTTCCGAGGCCGTTTATGATACAATTGATCAAACCAAGGGGTTAAGCGCAGTCGATCGTCGTCTGGCTTGCTTGACCATATTCCGCCTCCGCGCGTTGATAGGCCAGGACAGTATCTATGGCTCAGCTACTTGTAATTCTGCTCAGTCTCCTCAGACTCTCGCTCTGGCTGGCGATCCTGGTCGTCATCTTTGCGCCGCTGGAGTATTTTTTTGCGGTTCATAGCCACAAGGCTCTGCGCAAAGGCATTGGCGCTGATCTTGGCTACTACTTCCTCAACAGCCTGCTCCCCGCCGCGATCTTGAGTGTGCCGGCGGCTATTCTTGGCTGGTCGACCCATAAAATACTGCCTGGTTCTCTGCTGGAGTGGACGGCGTCACTTCCTTTTTGGACACGAGCCTTGCTTGGATTTGTGGCGGGAGAGGTGGGCTATTATTGGGGGCATCGCTGGAGCCACCAGATCCCATTTCTCTGGCGGTTTCACTCGGTCCATCACAGCGCGGAAGAACTTGATTTTTTGGTCAACACGCGAGCCCATCCGCTCGACATGGTGTTCAGCCGCACTTGCGCCCTCGTGCCGATGTATGTGCTGGGACTGGGCGGTCCGACGAGCGCGGCCGGCGGCAGCACGCTCCCGGTGCTGGTTACGTTAGTCGGCACGGTTTGGGGCTTCTTCATTCACGCCAACCTCAAGTGGAGCTTCGGCCCACTGGAATGGTTGGTCTCCACGCCGAAGTTCCATCACTGGCACCACACGAAAACCGGGCTGATCGACCACAACTACTCCTCGACTCTTCCCTGGCTAGACCGGATCTTTGGGACGCACAACCTGCCCAAGGAATGGCCGGAATCGTATGGGATCGACGCCGTAATGCCCCCAGCGATGATCGATCAATTGCTTTATCCGCTGGGGCCGCCAGAGGCCCCGGCGCTTGAGAAACCGGCGCATTCCCTGGGAGAGGGGGAGTGAAGTTATTTCGCTCCTAACCTCCGAAGCGTCTCGCCGTCTGTTTGACCGTCGAAGTACTTCTCCAGCACGCGGGTAAACACCGAACCTGAGCCGTCCGCCTGCGCAAATAATGTCATGGATGACTGAAGCTTGACGTCGTCCGGAGACCCGAAGATTTCCGACGCCGTCCGTTCTTCGACGGCGAGCACCGCCTCGGCGCATTGCTGAAGCCGTGCGCCCAGCACGGGATGATCGAGGTATGCCTGCGCTTCTTCTAGACTGCGGATAGCGTAATGCTTCGACGTGGCGCTATATCCCAGTCCTTCGAATTGTGGGAAAATGTACCACATCCAATGCGTTCTCTTGCGGCCCTTCGTCAGCTCTGTGAGGGCGGTTCCGTACACGGCCTGCTGAGCGCTGATGAATCGCTCTAAACGAAATGGATCCCTGCGGCCTTCGGATCCGTTGATGTGTGTCACTGCTTACTCCCGTTCGAATAATACTAATCAGCTGTTCGAATATGATATCCTACCCCGGGATCGGTCACAATCATACGCGGACGGCCCGGCGTGTCCTTCACATTGCGGCGAAGATGCCCGATAAAGATAATTCCTTCAAAATCGCCCTGATGGTTGACACTGTCAACTTCTGGCGTGCATAATATGCGCAGGAGGGAATCGTAATGAAAAATGACCATCCGACCATCCAGGCATTTCGCGCGCTCAGGCAGTCCGAGCAACGTGCGCCTGAGCTAAATCTGGAGATGCTGAAGGTGATTGCCCGGGAGTGCGGCGCCGACGATGCCGGCGTCGTGCGGCTGGACAGGGAGGAACTCGACGGAGAGAGGCCATTTGTTCTCCAGGCGTTCCCACAGACGCAATCGCTCATCAGCATTGTCGTTCGGATGAGTCCTGAGCCTCTCCGGTCGACGGCCCGAAGTGTCGCCAACAAAGAATTTCATGCCGCCACGGACGAGATCGACATGGTGGCGCGAAAGATCGTCTTACGGCTTCGGGACCTTGGCGTGTCCGCGCTCAATACCGCCGCCGGATTTCCTATGGAAATGTCGGAGACGCCGGGGCGCGCCTGGATCGTTTCGCACAAGATCGTTGCGGAAGCGGCGGGGCTTGGCAGGATGGGGATCCACCGGAATGTCATCCATCCGATCTTCGGCAATTTCATCCTGCTGAGCACGGTGCTCGTGGACGCGAAGGTCGCGGACGAGAGCGCGCCGATCGATTACAATCCCTGCCTGGAATGCAAGCTCTGTGTCGCGGCGTGCCCGGTCGGGGCAATCGCTTCGGACGGGCGCTTCGACGCCATTGCGTGTCTCAATCACAATTATCGCGAATTCTTCGGTGGCTTCAACGACTGGGTCCAGACGGTCGCAGACAGTTCCAGCGGAAAAGCGTATCAGGAGAAAGTCTCTGATCAGGAAACGGCGTCAATGTGGCAAAGTCTTTCTTTTGGCGCAAATTACAAATCGGCGTACTGTTTGGCTGTATGTCCCGCAGGTGAGGATGTCATCGGTCCCTTTCTGACAGACAAGAGCGGTTTCATTCGCCGTACTCTTAGCCCGCTTCAGGAAAAGATCGAGCCGGTGTATGTGGTCGCGGGGACGGACGCGGAGAACCATGTGACGAAGCGCTTCCCGTACAAAACGGTCCGTCGCATCCGGAGCGGCGTCATGCCGCCCACAGTCAAGCGACTTATGGGAACCATGCCGCTTGTGTTCCAGAGAGGTCAGTCGAAGGGCGTCCGCGCTGTTTATCACTTTCAGTTCACTGGCGGAGAATCCATAGAGGTGACAATGACAATCGCCGATCAGATGCTGGACATCCAGAGTGGCTTGATCGGCCGGGCCGATCTGCGTGTGACCGTGGATTCGAAGGCTTGGCTCGAGTTCCTCGCCAAGAAGCGCAGCTTGGCGTGGATGCTCGTGACGCGGGCGCTTCGTCTGAAGGGCAATCCCAAGCTGCTGGCGGAATTCGGACGATGTTTTCCAACCTGAGGAAATGGGGAGGGTATACTGCTTGAGACGAATGAAGGCCATAGGGGATATCACGAAAGATGCGGTCCGCTCCTCTCAAGAAGTCTGCGCCCAAGGAGAAAATCGATGTTCGCGAGGCGTGTCTCGCGGAAGCGCTCCAGATCATCAGCCAAAACGGCTTGGAAGCCTTGAGCCTGCGTGAAGTGGCCCGGAGGCTCAACGTCTCACACCAGGCGCCCTATAAGCATTTTCCCAGCCGGGAGCATATTCTGGCCGAGGTCATGGAGCGGGCGTTCTCAGGCTTCACGCAGTATTTGAAAGCGGCCATCGGAGACGGCGATCCACGCGGCGCGCTGGAAACGATCGGACGAGCCTATTTGGAGTTTGCGATGCAGCATCCTCTCCAATATCGTCTGATGTTCGGTACGCCCCTCCCGGATCTCAAAGAGCATCCTTACCTCTTCGCACGCGCGACCGAGGCGTTTTCGCTTCTCAAGGAGGCCATTCGGGCAATCAAAACCGACGCCAGTGAGAACGAACTGACCTCGGACGCTTTGTTCGCCTGGTCGACCGTTCATGGCCTCGCCTCTCTGACCCAGATCGGATCGTTCTCACTCCTGGGCGTTCAGGAGCTGGATCAACGGGATAAAGCCATCCGCGACATCATGGACCACATCTGTCGCTCGATTAACTCCCAATAGATCAGCCTTATGGCGGTGTTTTCGTTCGGAAAGCGCGTTGTCGTACACAATTTCCTTACCGTCAGCAATTCAATCGGCTGTCCGAATATGATATCCTACCCCCGGATCGGTCACGATCATACGCGGGCGGCCCGGGGTGTCCTCGACTTTACGGCGCAGATGGCCGACATGAACGCGCAGAAGCTGGGTGTCTTCGGCGTATTCGGCGCCCCAGACGTTGGAGAGTAATTGCCGGTGCGTGACGACGCGGTCGGCGTTCTGAGTGAGGAAGCGCAGGATATCGTATTCGAGCGGGGTGAGCTTGACTTCCGTTTCGCCCTTCGTGACGAGGCGGCGGGCGTAGTCTAACGTGACATCGCCCCAGGTGAAGTTTGCCGGTTCGGGGGTGGGAGCGGCCGCGCGGCGGCGGCGCAGGGCGGCGCGGACGCGGGCGGTGAGCTCGTCCATGCCGAAGGGTTTGGTGAGATAATCGTCGGCGCCTATGTCTAAGGCTGCGACTTTTTGCCGCTCCTGACCGAGCGCGGAGAGCATCAGAATAGGGACATCGCTCCATTCTCGGATGCGGCGGCAGACTTCCAGACCAGTGAGTTCGCCGGGCAGCATGACGTCGAGGATAACTAAGTCCGGCGCGGCGGCGGACGCGGAGCGCAGGGCCTCCTCGCCGTTCATGGCGGACTGGACTTGATAGCCCTGGGCGAGCAGGCCGGCGCGGACCGCGCGCAGGATTTCCGGCTCGTCGTCGACGACTAAAATTGTCGCTTTGTCGGTCGTTTTGGACAACGCAAATTACCCCTTCGGCAGAAAAAATGAAAAGACGGCGCCGCGTGGTTCGCCGGCCGGGGCGTTGGACGCCCAGATGCGGCCGCCGTGCGCGAGGACGATCGACTGGCAGAGCGCCAGGCCCAGGCCCGTACCGTGGATAGGGCCGCCCTGATGCGTTTGGCCACGGTAGAAGCGTTCGAAAAGATGCCCTTCCTCACCAGGCGCCAGCCCTGCGCCGAAGTCGCGCACGGTCGCCAGGACGCCCGGCTCCGATCCGTCCCTGCTTGATTTTAACGTGAGCTGGATCGGGCTTGCCGGCGGCGTGTACTTGATTGCGTTCTCCAGAAGATTGGTCAGGACGAGAGCGATCTGTGTGTAGTCGGCTGACGCCAGCGGCAGATCGTCCTCTGCGTCCAGAGTGACGCGGGACGCTTCGGACGCGGGCAGGCGATCCAAGGCGGTCCCGGCGACTTCGGCGAGGTCGCACCAGTCTTTTCGCGGGAGCCAAGCGCCCGCTTCTAGGCGCGAGAGATCCAGCAGATTATTCACGACGCCGCTGAGGCGGTCGGCTTCGCTGTCAATGGCGATCAGCGCTTCCTGGCGGGCGTCATGGCTCCACACCGCGTCCGGCTGGAGCAGGCCGCTGACGGAGGCTTTGATGGCGGCGAGAGGGGTGCGCAGCTCATGCGACACTAGGGAGACGAGAGCGTCCTTGAGCGTGTCGGCCTCACGCAGCGCCGTGGCCTCGGATGCCTGCTGCGCCAGAAGATCGCGGGCGATGACGACGGCGGCGTGATTGGCGAGCGTCAGGATGAGACGCTCTTCCAGCGCGGAGTAAGGGCGTCCGTCCGCGCGTGGGCCGACGTGGAGCACTCCGACAAGGGTGTCGGCGGCGTGGAGCGGGATATAAACGCCGAGGCTTTCCGGCGAGACATCCATTCCCGAGACTGCTTTGGCCCAGAGGTGCTGTCCCTCGCCCAGGCCGATCACGCGGTCATTGGCGCAGGCGGCGTCGGCCAGCCGCTGAATTTGTGAGAGTGTTTGTGGATCAATGACAGGGTCCAAGTCAGAAGTGA